>NZ_KE952603.1:0-187105 GCF_000466335.1 Aggregatibacter sp. oral taxon 458 str. W10330
AATTTGGTCGTGCATCAAGATGCACGCTACGAACTGTTGGTGATCGATGTGGAAACCGAAGATTCCGCACCATTGCTCGATAAATTACGCCATATTGACGGCACAATTCGCACGCGGATATTGTTCTAACGCATAATAAAAGCCTTTCATCTGAAAGGCTTTTATATTAAGAAAAATGAATAAAGTCGGTTGGTTTATAGATCATTCCGACTCTATCGCATTCAGCGGAAAGTTTGGTGGCAGTTGTGGACTGGCCTCATCCTCCCCCATGGGATCGATTTCCGGCTGGGTTTTAAATTCTTCCGATGAGACTTTTCCCTTCTCTTTACCCAATAATTGGGGCTGCAATTTGACGAAATTACTCTGTGGTGACAACCAAATATTAATCAGCATTTGGCTGAATTCCGGTTCAAACTCATGATCTAAAACGGAGTCATTTAAAATGAAATAGCCTTTATTCGGTAATGCGATATAACGCAATATTGCATTGGGTGAGAAATCCGGAAAAATAGCCTGCATATCTTTTAACCACAAATCCGTTTTGGTTTTATCTGCTTTTAGATATTCCATTTCTTTAATTAAGCTAATGGCAAAATTTTTGCCTTCAACCGGTTTTTCATATTTAAAAGAAAGCATCACCGGCAACTGGTTTTCTTTGTATTCGCCATTTTCTGTTGCCAAATCAATGGAATAAACCAAGAACGGCCCCCAATTATAGTCGGCAGTGCCCACATTGACCCAATGGGCAGAAAGTGCGGTAGGAAATAAGCTCAAAATAAACAGCAGCGATTTTAATTTCATAAACAATCCGTCATAAAAATTTATGTGGGCGATTATAGCAAAAAAGACGGGAAATTGATCCCGTCTTCTTTACTCATAACTTAATTTAACGCATCACGTTATTTTAAGCTACCGACCATATCTTCCGGACGCACCCATTTATCGAAGTCTTCCGCAGAAACTAAGCCAAGATTAATGGCTTCTTCGCGTAAGGTTGTGCCGTTTTTGTGTGCGGTTTTCGCAATTTTCGCCGCATTTTCATAACCGATATGGGTATTAAGCGCGGTGACCAACATCAATGAATTTTCAAGTTGCTGTTTAATGCGTGGGTAGTTCGGTTCAATACCGGTTGCGCAGTGTTCGTCGAAAGAAACACAGGCATCTGCCAATAATTGGGCAGATTGTAAGAAGTTCGCAATCATTACCGGATTGAATACGTTCAATTGGAAGTGACCTTGAGAGCCGACGAACGCGATAGTGGTGTCGTTACCAAACACTTGTGCACACACCATAGTCATGGCTTCACATTGGGTTGGGTTAACTTTACCCGGCATAATGGAAGAACCCGGTTCATTTTCCGGAATTAAGATTTCGCCGATACCGGAACGCGGACCGGATGCCAATAAACGAATGTCGTTGGCAATTTTGAATAAGCTCATAGCAAGTTGACGCAATGCACCGTGTGTTTCCACGATAGCATCATGCGCTGCCAAGGCTTCAAATTTGTTTTCTGCGGTGATGAACGGAAGACCGGTGAATTTAGCAATGTATTCAGCCACTTTCACATCATAGCCTTTTGGCGTGTTCAAACCGGTACCCACAGCCGTGCCACCAAGAGCTAATTGGCGTAAGTGCGGTAGGGTATTTTTCAATGCAAGTAAACCAAAGTGTAATTGCGCCGCATAGGCAGAGAATTCTTGACCTAATGTTAATGGGGTTGCATCCATTAAGTGCGTACGACCGATTTTCACCACATCTTTAAAGGCTTCAGATTTTGCTGCAAAGGTTTTTTGTAAACGTTCTACGGCAGGAATGGTGGTTTCAACAACTTTTTTGTATGCGGCAATGTGCATTGCGGTTGGGAAGGTATCGTTGGAAGATTGGGATTTGTTCACATCATCATTCGGGTGAATAATGGATTTTTCGCCCAATTTGCCACCGTGTAAAACGTGAGCACGGTTTGCCACCACTTCGTTCACGTTCATGTTGGATTGCGTACCGGAACCGGTTTGCCAAATCACCAACGGGAATTGATCGTCTAATTTATTTGCTAAAATTTCATCGCAAGCTTGTGCGATTAAATCACGTTTTTCCGCAGGCAACACGCCTAAATCATGGTTGGCGAATGCAGCCGCTTTTTTCAAATAACCAAAGGCTTCGATGACTTCATGTGGCATAGATGCCGCAGGACCGATTTTGAAATTGTTGCGGGAACGTTCGGTTTGCGCAGCCCAGTATTTGTCTACCGGCACTTGAACTTCGCCCATGGTGTCTTTTTCAATACGAAATTCCATTTTGATTACCTCATAATGATTATTAACAGGAACAAGAGGATTCTAACATTGACAATCTCTTCAATGAACTGAAATTACAAACAGAAAATCGGTTTTGTGACCTAGATCATAAAGTGCGGTGAGTTTGTAAAACGTTTTGAAAATTAACATTTTCTATTTAAGCTGATTTCCGCTAAAATCTCAGCTTGCATCTCTCTTGAGGTATGTTTTTATGGCGCAATCAGCACAATTTTATTTACTCCATGATATGGCGTCCCCAAATGGGCTGTCTGCTCAAGAACAGTTGGCGTGCAATCTTGCCGCGGCGGCATGGCGTTTGGGGAAACGGGTGCTCATTAGCTGTGAAACACAGGAACAGGCATTGCTATTAGATGAAGCCTTATGGCAGCGAGATCCTGATGAATTTGTCCCGCATAATCTCTTTGGTGAAATAACAACCTACGTAACACCCATTGAAATTAGCTGGTCATCAAAGCGTAACGCTCAACGAAGAGATTTACTGATTAATTTGCAACAAGTACTGCCTGAATTTTTTGGCACCTTTAATCAAATTATTGATTTTGTGCCCGCAGAAGAACAAGCCAAAAAACTTGCTCGGGAGCGTTATAAATTCTTGCGAACCCAAGGTTGGCAGCTTTCGACAGAAAACGCTGCCTAATCTTGACTCATTATTTTATATGGAGCCTAAAACATGAAAAAATCAATTCTCGCTTTATTTATTGCCTGCTCAACGTTCTTATTCACCGCCTGTGATGATCCTAAGCCACAGGTCGTACAGGAAGAAACCAAAGCCTCAGAACCTGCCGAACCAACAAAAGAAATGCCGGCACAAAGCCCTGAGGCAACATCTCCTACCGCAATAGAAACCGCACCTGCCACTGCCACAGCAATGCCGGCACAGCCTAATACAAATATGGCTGAACCTGCACCACAAGAAAATGCAACAGCAACAGCCCCTGCGACAACAGAAGAGCCTGCGCCAGCGAATACGGCAGCACAAGCTACCCAACCGGCACAACCTAAAAATGCGACTGCCGCACCGGTAAGCGTTAAACCAACGAACAAACAAGCCGCACACAAACAAGAATTAGCACGCGTATTAAGTATGTTAGAAAAACAATACACGCAAGTTCGCTGTGTAAACGACATTAAAGATGACAGCGGAAAGATTAAAATGGATTCCTATTGCCGCCAAGAAGAAGAACGTCTGATTCGAGAAATGCAACGCGTAAAACGCGAATTGGCAAAATAAAAGATTGCCGGCATTAATCTATAGCACAAACCTCATCTTAAAAGATGGGGTTTTGTTGCAAAAATACCTAAAAATCCGACCGCACTTTCAGAAATAAAATGCAACCGAACGACATCACTTTTTACCAGCGCTTCGAAGCCGATATTCTCTCCGGGTGGAAAACCATCACTATTCGGGATAAATCCGAAAGCCATTTTAAAGCGGGCGATATTTTGCGCGTTGGGCGCTTTGAAGATAACCAATATTTCTGCACCATTGAAGTGTTAAGCGTGTCGCCGATTACTCTTGATGAACTGACGGAACAACATGCGAAGCAGGAAAATATGGGATTGGCGGAGTTGAAAGAGGTGATTCGGGGGGTTTATCCCAGTGAATATCTATTTTGGATAATTGAGTTTACCTTAGCTTAGCGTAAGGAGATAATTAATGACCGAACGTGAAAAGATTATTCAACAGCAAAAACAACTTAAAGTACTATTTTCAGCTTGGATGAAAGAAAAAATGAACCACGAAGTCATTACGTTTCAAAAACGTGATGGACGTATTGTCGAACATTATCCAGATGGTACGGAAAAAATTGTGGCTTATGCAAAATAAAGCGATTTTTTATTGTGGAACAAATGGCGCAGGTAAAAGTACATTACGTTCTTTTAATCAAGATCCTGTACAAATTGTGATTGATTCTGATCATATTGCAATGCAAATTAATCCGCAGAATCCTCGATTAGCAGATATTGAAGCAGGTAGAAAAGCAATCGAATTATTCCGTTTTGCTATTCAGCATAAAATTGATTTTTCAATGGAATCTACCTTATCAGGTCATTCTATTTTACAAAGAATGAAAAAAGCCAAAGAGAATGGTTTCTATGTACATCTGAATTATATTGGAGTGAATAGCGTTAAGATAAATCTTGCTCGGGTTAAAGCAAGAGTGAAAGCTGGCGGGCATTTTATTGCTGAAGATATTGTAAAAAATCGTTATCAAATGAGTTTTGATAATTTATTCCTTGTATTGCCATATTGTGATGAAGTTTTTATTTATGATAATTCAAGCATTGCACCTGAATTGATCTTTCAACTAAAGGATAACAATATTGTTCAATTCTGTAGTTTTTTACCCAATTGGTGTAGGAATATTTTAGATAGGTTATTAACTTTGGGATTTATCCAAGGGAAATAGGATTTTATTTAATTGAATTTAAATTATTGAAGGAAATGTTATGAATAAGCCATCATGGTTGTCTAGGATTAATTTTTTTATTCTATCATTTTTGCTTTGCGCTTATTTAGGTTTTATAGATCCTAAAAATTTAGTTGATAATATACGTAGCAAATTAGGAATAGAGGTTATTACCCCAATTCAAGCATTAGAAAAAAAAGTTACAGAACTCCAAAAAACAGTTGAGACTAGTAATGTTTTTTGGGGAAACGAATATCATAACTTAATTACTAAAGAAGAGTTCAATAAGTACCAACATCTGTCAAAAAGTAATGTCGATTGGATTGTAACCTCAATAAAAAACTTACAGGGAATAGAGAATTTAAGTAATCAAGTTAATTATTGGAAAAATGAGATTAGTAATATAAAAGCTAGACATTGTTACGATCAAGAATGTGAACATAAAAAAGATTTTGAATTGCAGGCGGCTAGAGAAAGCCTTTTAAAAGTACAACTACAATTATCTAAATAATCATTAATTAGAGAAAATATAAATGACACAAAAATTCGAAATGGCAGACCGTTTTAATCCGTCTGCGGTAGAACAAGCCCTTTATCAACATTGGGAAGAGAGCGGTTATTTTAAACCGTCTGAAAATGAAAATGCACCGAGCTATTGCATTGCGATTCCGCCGCCGAACGTCACAGGTTCCCTACACATGGGGCACGCTTTCCAACAAACCTTAATGGATACCTTAATCCGTTTTAACCGTATGGAAGGGCATAACACCTTATGGCAAGCGGGGACAGACCACGCCGGTATCGCCACCCAAATGGTGGTGGAGCGTAAAATTGCTGCAGAAGAAGGCAAAACCCGCCACGATTATGGTCGTGAAGCGTTTATCAACAAAATTTGGGATTGGAAAGCCTATTCAGGCGGCACAATCAGCCAACAAATGCGCCGTTTAGGCAACTCTATCGACTGGGAGCGTGAGCGTTTCACCATGGATGAGGGGTTATCCAATGCGGTAAAAGAAGTGTTTGTTCGCTTGCACGAAGAAGGGTTGATTTACCGTGGCAAACGCTTGGTGAACTGGGATCCAAAACTTCACACTGCGATTTCTGATTTAGAAGTAGAAAACAAAGAGAGCAAAGGTTCCCTTTGGCATTTCCGCTATCCGTTAGCCAACGGTGCGAAAACGGCGGATGGCAAAGATTATTTAGTGGTGGCAACCACGCGTCCGGAAACCATGTTGGGCGATACGGCGGTGGCGGTGCATCCGGAAGATGAACGTTATCAATCTTTAATTGGTAAAACGGTCGTTCTGCCATTGGCTAACCGTGAAATTCCGATTATTGCCGATGAATATGTGGATCGTGAATTCGGTACCGGCGTAGTGAAAATCACCCCTGCGCACGACTTTAACGACTACGAAGTGGGCAAACGCCACAGCTTGCCGATGGTCAACATGTTAACCTTAAATGCAGATATTCGCGATGAAGCGGAAATTATCGGTACTGATGGTAAACCGCTTGCCGGCTATGAAGCGATGATTCCTGAAGATTACCGTGGTTTAGAGCGTTTTGCGGCACGTAAGAAAATCGTGGCAGATTTTGAAGCGTTGGGTTTATTAGATGAAATCAAACCGCATGATTTGAAAGTGCCTTATGGCGACCGTGGCGGTGTGCCGATTGAGCCGATGTTAACCGACCAATGGTATGTGAGCGTGAAACCGCTTGCTGATGTGGCAATTAAAGCGGTGGAAGACGGCGAAATCCAATTCGTGCCGAAACAATACGAAAACCTTTATTTTTCTTGGATGCGCGATATTCAAGATTGGTGTATTTCTCGCCAACTTTGGTGGGGGCACCGCATTCCGGCGTGGTATGACGCGGAAGGCAACGTTTATGTCGCGCGCAACGAAGCCGAAGTGCGGTCAAAATATGGCTTAGATTCTGCGCTTGAGTTAAAACAAGATGAAGATGTGTTGGATACTTGGTTCTCTTCCGGTTTGTGGACGTTCTCCACCCTCGGTTGGCCGGAGCAAACCAAAGAACTCAAAATGTTCCACCCAACGGATGTGTTAATCACAGGCTTTGATATTATCTTCTTCTGGGTTGCGCGTATGATTATGTTTACGATGCACTTTGTGAAAGATGAAAACGGCAAACCGCAAGTGCCATTCAAAACCGTGTACGTGACGGGCTTAATCCGTGATGAGCAAGGTCAAAAAATGTCGAAATCAAAAGGTAATGTGCTTGATCCAATCGATATGATTGACGGCATCAGCCTTGAAGATTTACTTGAAAAACGCACCGGCAACATGATGCAACCGCAATTAGCAGAGAAAATTGCCAAAGCAACTCGCAAAGAATTTGTGGACGGCATTGCCGCTCACGGTACAGATGCATTGCGTTTCACATTAGCCGCATTGGCTTCAAACGGTCGTGATATCAACTGGGATATGAAACGTTTAGAAGGCTACCGTAACTTCTGTAATAAATTATGGAATGCAAGCCGTTTCGTATTAACGAATGAAAAATTGGATTTAAGCGAAGGCGAGATCGAATTCTCATTAGCCGATCGTTGGATTCAATCTGAATTCAATCGCACAGTAGAAACTTTTCGCAGCGCATTAAGCCAATACCGTTTCGACCTTTGCGCGAATGCGATTTATGAATTCACTTGGAACCAATTCTGCGACTGGTATTTGGAACTCACCAAACCGGTATTTGCCAACGGCAGCGCCGCGCAAATTCGTGCAGCAAGCCAAACTTTGGTTCATGTGTTGGAAAAATTGTTGCGTTTAGCACACCCGCTCATGCCATTTATTACTGAAGAAATTTGGCAAAAAGTGAAAGGTTTCATGGGCATCACCGCAGATAGCATCATGTTGCAACCTTTCCCACGTGTGGAAGAAAACGCGTTTGATGCCGAGGCGGAAACAGAGATTAATTGGCTCAAAGAAGTGATTGTTGCCGTGCGTAACATCCGTGCAGAGAGCAACATTGCACCAAGCAAAGGACTCGATCTGTTATTCCGTAATATTCCGGCTGATGAGCAAAAAATACTGGAAAAACAGACCGCACTTTTACAAGCCATGGCGAAGTTAGACAACGTCAGCGTGCTTAAAGAGGACGAACAAGCGCCGTTAGCCGTAGCGAAGTTAGTCGGTAACACCGAAATCCTCGTGCCGATGGCAGGTTTCATCAACAAAGAAGCCGAGCTTGCCCGTTTAACCAAAGAGATTAAAAAATATCAAAACGAAGTTAAACGTATTGAAAGCAAACTCAGCAACGAAGCCTTCGTCGCCAAAGCCCCGGAAGCGGTTATCGCCAAAGAGCGCGAAAAACAAGCCGAATACCAATCCGGATTAGAAAAAATTCGTGAACAGTATAAGGCGATTGAGGCGTTGTAATTAAATATAAAAAGTAGGCACTATGCCTACTTTTTTTCAATAAAAACAAAAAGAGAAGAATGGACTGTTACCACTTAGCTACATTGTTTTCATTTTCTCAAGCTTAATGAGGTATCAAAATAATGAATACCGGCTTTTATTGCTAAATAAAAAATTGTGCAAAAATCTCTGGTAAATGTGCTGTTAACGCATTTTTCCCCGCAATCTCTTCCTTTTCCCATGCCTGCAACAATACCTCAGCGGAAAAAAGTTGTTTTGCTTTCTCTGCCAAGGGCATGTAACTAATATGCCAAGGCTCACGCCCGATTTTTTTCTCTGCCGGCATTTGCATAAAAGGCAAACTAAAATCAAAGTGCGGTAGGTTTTCGGTGAGAAATTCACTCAGTTTAAAGAAATAACCGCCTTTTTCATATTCCCAAGGCTCAAGCTGTAAGGATTGGCCTTGAGGCAAAAGATCAGGATCGAAAATGTCAACTTCCGTGCCCCAATGGTGACGGCTTGCCCCCGGTAGCGCTGACCAGCGTAAAATCGCTTGCGATTTTTGCCAATCATCCAATCGGCTCAAATCTAGCGCATTGCCTGCATCATCATGCACTTTACGTTCACCGTTAAATTTGCCGTTCCAAATAAGTTGTTGGCGCGCAAAATCACGAAAACTGCTGGCGGGTTGTAAATTAAAGCCATTTTTGACCGCACTTTGTTGCAAGCCTTGAAAGGCTTTTGCCGCTTCCGCCTGCAAAAAATGGTTCGGCGAATGCGGTGTTGGCAAATTCACCAAATGTTCCCGCGATTTGCCGATCAACATGTCAGGGGTTAATTTCATTTTATTTATCCAATAAATTGACTAACATTTGGTGATAAATCTGACCGCACTTGGCCAGATCCTCTACGCTCACACACTCATTGACTTTATGAATAGTCGTATTAAGCGGCCCAAATTCCACCACTTCAGCTCCCATTAGCGCAATAAAACGACCGTCAGAGGTGCCACCACCGGTTTCCGCTTGTGGCGTAATGCCTGTGGTTCGTTCGATAGCAGCAGTTAGCGCATCTAATAATTTACCCGGTTTGGTTAAAAACGGTTTGCCGGAAAGATTCCACTCAATGCGGTATTTCAATCCATGCTTTTCCAGCATTTCAGCGACTTTTTGCTTGATGATTTCATCAGTCACTTCCGTGCAATAACGCAAATTAAATTGCACGTAAAGCTCGCCCGGAATCACATTATTGCTGCCCGTACCGGCATGAATATTGGCGATTTGCAAACTGGTCGGTGGGAAAAATTCATTGCCGTTATCCCATTGATAGGTTGTCAGTTCTTGTAGGAAGGGAGCCGCTTTGTGAATCGGATTTTCTGCTAAATGTGGATATGCCACATGGCCTTGAACGCCTTGAATATAGAGGTTGCCTGTAATCGAACCGCGACGACCATTTTTGACCACATCGCCCAAGGTTTTCGAACTGGACGGCTCGCCCACCATGCAATACGTGATTTTCTCACCGCGCGCCATTAAGGTTTCTACCACACGTACCGTGCCATCTTTTGCTGCAGCTTCCTCATCGGAGGTAATCAATAAGGCAATCGTACCGTCGTGATTTGGGTTGGCTTTCACATATTCTTCCGCCGCCACGATCATCGCAGCTAATGAGCCTTTCATATCGGCAGCGCCACGTCCATAAAGCATGCCATCGACAATCTCGGCAGAAAACGGCGGATAAGTCCATTGGCTTTCGTCGCCCGTCGGCACCACATCCGTATGCCCGGCAAAGGCAATTACAGGCTCACCAACACCATGCTTTGCCCATAAATTTAAAGTGTCGTTAAAAGGCATCCATTCAATTTGAAAGCCTAATTTTTCTAAACGTTCGGCAATGAGTTGCTGACAGCCTTCGTCGTTCGGGCTAATGGATGGGCGGCGGATTAAATCTTGCGCCAGAGAAACCACTTTTTCTTGCATAAAAACTCCTGAAAAAATCACCGCACTTTAGGCAAAAACAGCTTGGTATTCTTTTTCGTCAAAACCAATCAACGCCTTATCATCTTGCAAAATAATCGGGCGTTTAATCAACGTTGGATTCTCGGCAAACACGGAAAGTGCGGTGGCTTTTGACAACGTTTTTTTCACGCTCTCGTCAAGATTGCGCCAAGTTGTGCTACGTTTATTGACCAAATTTTCCCAACCGAATTTCGCTTCGGCTTGCTGTAAAAAAGCCGTATCTAAACCGTCCACTCGATAATCATGGAGTTTATGTTCGATGTTGTGATCCATAAGCCATTTCAATGCTTTTTTCACGGTGTCGCAGTTTTTAATGCCGTAAACGGTGATCATGTTTTTCTCTCCTTATTCTCTATGGATGGGGTATTATTATACCGAAAAAATGACCATAATTTGAGAAAATAACAGGTGAAAAAAACAGCATAATCAGGCATAATGCAGAAGGTATTTATAAAAAGGAGCATAAAGTGAAACTCACCTTTGAACAAATTTCAAATTTACTCAATTCACAAAAAAACGAAAAAGAAGAATATGCTTTTAGTTTAGAAGAACGACAATTAGCCGCCAAAGCAAGTTCGGATACTTGGCAAGCGATTTTGAATAATGAAATAAAATCGTTTGATTTTAAAAAATAAGGTAAACAATGTTTTCTACTTTCGATGTTTATATTGCGGAAGCGTCGGATGAAAATCTTGAAAGAGATCTGCTCAAGCGGTTTATCGTGACTTATCTAACTCAAGATGATCTTGATAAACTAAAAATGATTTTAACGAATATCCCGCAACTTAGACCATTCTGGGGAAAGACAGGCTATAAATACATTACAATAAATAATATCTATTTTTTATATGAAGTGGCCGAAGACGAAAGAAAAGTCATTATTTTAGGGGCTAAATTTAATAATAAACAAAAAACATTTAATTTTGCGAATACACTCAAGCAACAAAAAACAATGAAAAAATGGATTGAAAATTATCCTAAATACTACCCAAATAAATAAAGCCCGAAATATTCGGGCTTTATTGCATTTTATTTTATCCTAACAACTTATTAACGCGCTTAATGAACGCCGCCGGATTTTCTAATGAACCGCGCTCTGCAAGCATGGCTTGCTCTAGCAACAATTCCACCCAATCGGCAAATTCCGCTTCATCGGCAATGTCAGCCACTTTTTTCACCAAGTGATGTTCCGGGTTAAGTTCAAACGTGTATTTCACTTCCGGCACAGGCTGACCTGCGGCGGCAAAAAGTTTTGCCATTTGCGTGGTCATTTGGTCATTACCGGTAGAAACTACTGCCGGTGTATCCGTTAAACGGTGAGTTAAACGCACTTCTTTCACGCGTTCGCCCAGCAAGGTTTTTACGCGTTCAATAAAGCTATCAAAGGCTTTATCTTGTTCTTTTTGCGCTTCGGTTTCTTCTTTGTCCGCCAAATCACCTAAATCCAAATCCGCTTTTGTGATGGTTTGAAGCGGTTTGCCGTCAAACTCGGTTAAGTAACTTAACATCCATTCGTCAATACGATCGGAAAGCAATAAGACTTCAATGCCTTTTTTATTGAACAATTCCAAGTGCGGGCTATTTTTCGCCGCCACATAGCTGTCTGCCGTAATGTAATAGATGGCTTTTTGCCCTTCTTTCATGCGGGCAACATAGTCTTCTAATGACACGGTTTGTTCACTGCTGTCGTTGTAGGTAGAAGCAAAGCGCAATAATTTTGCAATGGCTTCTTTATTGCCAAAATCTTCTGCCGGCCCTTCTTTCAAGACTAAACCAAACTCTTTCCAGAATTGTTGGTATTTTTCTGCATCCTCTTTTGCCAATTTTTCTAGCATTTGCAACGAACGTTTGGTTAAGGCCTTACGTAACGCCGCCGTGGTTTTGTTGTCCTGCAGAATTTCACGGGATACATTTAACGGCAAGTCATTGCTGTCGATTAAACCACGCATGAACCGCAGATAATTCGGCATGAACTGCTCCGCATCATCCATGATAAACACGCGTTGCACATAGAGTTTCAAGCCGTGTTTGTGTTCACGATTAAATAAATCCCAAGGCGCTTTAGACGGCACATAAAGTAAACTGGTGTACTCTTGGTTACCTTCCACTTTGTTGTGCGCCCACAATAACGGATCCGCAAAATCATGGCTTAAATGCTTATAAAACTCTTTGTATTCCTCATCGGAAATGTCGTTTTTAGAACGTGTCCAAAGGGCATCAGATTTATTGATTTTTTCCCATTTTTCACCAGTTTCTTTGCCTTCGTCATCATATTCTTTGGTGAGCATTTCCACCGGTAAACCGATATGATCGGAATATTTACCAATAATTTCACGCAAACGCCATTCGTTTAAGAATTCTTTTTCGTCCTCACGCAAATGTAAAATCACGTCAGTGCCACGGGATTTTTTCTCAATATCCGCCACGGAATACTCTCCTTCCCCGGCTGATTCCCAAAGCACGCCTTTATCCGTTGCCTCACCTGCCGCACGGGTTTTCACCGTCACTTTATCGGCAACGATAAACGCCGAATAGAAACCCACACCGAATTGACCGATAAGCTGACTGTCTTTCGCTTGATCTTGCCCAAGTGCGGTCAAAAATTCTTTTGTTCCGGATTTGGCAATCGTACCTAAATGATCGATCACTTGTTCACGGGTCATCCCAATCCCGTTATCGCTGATGGTGAGCGTGCCTTTATCCGCATCAAAACTAACGCGCACACACAATTCGCCGTCACCTTCATATAAAGCTGGATTGGAAAGCGCTTTAAAACGTAACTTATCCGCCGCATCGGAGGCATTTGAAATCAGCTCACGCAAGAAAATTTCTTTATTGGAATATAAAGAATGAATCATTAATTGGAGAAGTTGTTTGACTTCCGATTGGAAGCCACGGGTTTCTTGATTTGTACTCATATTCTTCCTACTTATGTTGAATAAATTGAAAACGTTATGGATATAAGTGCGGAAGGTGAAATTTCAAGAGTAAGAAAGAAGAAAAGTGCGGTGGAAAATGATGCTATTTTTAACGAACATCTTAATCCGAACCGTGATCTTCTCTTTTAATTGCGCTGATATAACCCGTTGTTTTGAGAAATTAAATCCTGTAATTCCAGTTCCATCAGCTGAATCAACACCTGCTCTATCGGCATCTTTAAGTTTGTGGCGAGATCATCGGCGCTCATCGGTGTATGCCCAATCGCTTGGTACAACGCAGGGTGTGCAGGAGGTTCCGCTGGAGGCGCGTATGTGTCAAACGGCGCTTTTGGTTTGTCTATCTCGTGAGTAAATAGCGCTGCCTGTTGGTAAGGTGTCGGAGAATGCAAAGGCAAATTGTCTAAAATATCATGAATATTTTCTACCAGCATGGCGCCTTGTTTGATGAGCTTGTGGCAACCGTGGCTAAATTCATTTTGAATATTGCCGGGGAGCGCAAAAATCTCTCTATTTTGTTCCAACGCATAACGGGCTGTAATTAAGGAACCGCTTTTTTCCGTGGCTTCAATAATTAATGTGGCAATCGATAATCCACTAATAATGCGGTTTCTTCGTGGAAAATTTTCCGCAATCGGCGGTTGTGATGGCAGAAATTCGGAAACTAATGCGCCCTGATATTCCAAAATTTGTTGCGCCAGTGTTCGATGTCGGGTCGGGTAAATTTTATCTAATCCGCTGCCTAATACGGCAATGGTCGGGCGTTTTAAGGTTACTGCCGCTTGATGGCAGATGCCGTCAATCCCAAGTGCTAAACCACTGGTGATGGTTAAACCGTTGAGGGTTAGTTCCGTTGCAAAATAGTTAGCCCAATACTCGCCATAGTGCGAACATTGGCGACTACCGACCATGGCGATTTGCGGTTGTGAAAGGCTATCGACATTGCCTTTAACAAATAATATCGGTGGTGCGCTTTCGATTTGTTTTAGGAGATAAGGATAATCCGGTTCGAGGCAGTTTAACAGTCTGTTGCCCTCAGCTTCCGCCCATTGTAATGCCGGTTCAATATAGCGTTGTTGCGGTTGAAACCAAGCGCGAATTTGTGCAGGCGACCAGCCAATTTGTGTGAAAGCGACTTCATCGTAATCCAGTAAATCCGTTATATCGATTTGACTAATGATTTTATTCACCGCTGACGGGCCGAATTTGGGGATCTGTAATAAACGTAATAATAATGCCGAAGGTGTTGTCATTTTTTTATCCTGTGACAGAAAATGACATCGTTAAAGAAAGGCAAGGTCGTTGCTATTTATACCTTTGAAATATGCGATCTTGATCGAATTTTTTCTATTTTGTTTGATGAATTTACCTCGTAGCAAACGCCATCCGGCATCTGTTGAGAAACAAGCGCATGATCAGACCACACAAAACATTGAGGCAATGTCAAGCTTTCTTGGTTAACAAAAAAGGCAAGATAAAAAGGCAGTTCATCCGTAAAAAACAATTGGCCACGGGGGCAATGGGCAGAGAAAATGTGTAAGGTTTCGGGATGATGTGTCACTTCTGATAATTTTGCGATGCCCACGCCTTGGGATTTCAACACAGCTTCGCGTAAACACCAAATACGATAAAAAGCGGATTGGGATTCAGTTTGTTGTTGAAACCAGTCGATTTCTTCTGCGCTTGCAAAGTGTTCCAATAGGGCTAAATAAGGACGTTCTTTGCAGGGAAATTCAATATCAATTCCTACCGCACTTTTTTCGCCTGGCGGACTGATATGTAAAATCACTGCCACCCAATCACCGGAATGGCTGATATTAAAATCAAGCTCAGAAGGGGGAAATTGCGGACGGTCAGTTTCTGTACGTGAAATTTGAGCTAAAAGTGCGGTCGGTTTTTCCGCTGTTTTGAGTAATTGCCATAGCAGGAAATGCGCTAAACGGCGACATTGCCAACGTTGTTTTACACGCGGGTTATCGTGGTTTAATGTCAGCAAGTTTGCCGGAACAAGTTCTGCTGGAATGTCGTGAAAAGGGAAGGGCGTATGAACGTTTCCCCAGGCAATGAGTGTTGTCATGGTGAATGAGAAAAGTGCGGTCAAAATTCATCGAATTTTAGCACCGCACTTTTTCTTATTATTTCAATAAATAAGCTCTTAACTGTGCGAAATCGTTTTCCATTTCATCGGATAATAACGGCAGTTTATTGTGTTTATCCAAGGCTTCCGGTAACGGCAACGTTAAATTCAGAATGCGTTCAACGGATTCTTTAAATTTTGCCGGATGTGCAGTGCACAGGAATAAGCCGGTTTCGCCTGGTTGTAAATCCTGTTTTAACACTTCATAAGCCACCGCACCGTGTGGTTCGCATAAATAACCCAGTTGGTTCATGGCGCGTAAGGTATCTTCTGTTTGTGCATCGGAAATTGCAGCCGAATGTAACTCGGTCAATGCCCAACCGTTGCGTTTGAACAATTCTTCCACGCGTGGCCAGTTGTTCGGGCGGGAAACGTCCATCGCGTTAGAAAGCGTAGCAACAGTCGCATTCGGTGACCAGTTTCCGCTGTGTAAATAACGCGGCACAGTATCGTTGGCGTTGGTGGCAGCGATAAAACGTTTAATTGGTAAACCGAGGGTTTTGGCGATTAATCCGGCAGTAAGGTTGCCGAAGTTACCGCTTGGCACAGAAACCACCAAGTTTTCACGTTGTTCTTTTGGTAATTGTGCTGCCGCTTCAAAGTAATAGCACACTTGCGCCAATAAACGGCTGATATTGATGGAGTTTGCCGAGTTTAAGCCGATGGCTTGGCGTAGTTCTGCATCATCAAAGGCTTGTTTGACTAAGGCTTGGCAGGCATCGAAATCGGCATTGATTGCGATGGTGCGAATATTGCCGCCGAGGGTACAGAATAATTTTTCTTGTAACGGGCTGATTTTACCTTTCGGGTATAAAATCACCACATCGATATTTTCTAAGCCATAGAATGCATGGGCGACCGCCGCACCGGTGTCACCGGAAGTTGCTGTTAAAATCGTGATTTTGCCGTCACCGCGTACGGTGGCTAAGGCTTGCGCCATGAAGCGCCCGCCGAAGTCTTTAAAGGCAAGGGTCGGACCATGGAACAATTCTAATGCATAAATATTGTCTTCTACTTTGACAACCGGTGCCGGGAAAGTGAAGGCGTTGCGCACCATTTGTTCAAGCTGCGCTTGAGGGATTTCCTCACCGATTAAGGCACCAAGAATTTTTTGGCTGCGTTCAACCAGTGGCAATGCCAACAGTTCATCGATATTGCTTAAGTGCGGTATGTTTTCAGGGAAAAATAAGCCCTGATCTTTGCCTAATCCTTGGCGTACGGCTTGGGCAAAATTGACCTGTTCTTCGGGGTGTTTGATGTTGTATAAATTCATGTGAAACCTGTTTTTTCGTTTGGCACCTTTAAGACAAAAGTGCGGTGATTTTTTCCGGTGTTTTAATCAAGCTCTCTTGCGCCGGCATTATCGACTTTGCAAATGTGCACAAAGCCTTCGTTGTTTTGTAAATAATGATTTTCAAGGTAAGTGGCAAGTTTGCCGGCAATATGCAAGTCCGGTGCGATGGAAAAGATCGTCGGGCCGGAGCCTGAAATCCCGGTAGCTAACGCACCTAAATCGCGTGTCGCTTGTTTGACTTCGGCAAAGTTAGGCAACAAGGCCTCGCGATAAGGTTCGGCAATGACATCTTTCATCATCATGGCGGCTAAATTTTCCTGCTGCGTGTGGCAAGCGTGCACGAAACCACCCAGATGGCGACCATGTGCAATCACATCTTGACGTGTATAACTTTTCGGTAAAATCGCACGGGCTTCCGCGGTGGATACTTCAATCCCCGGATACGCCAAGACCCAATACCAATGGTCAAAAAACGGTAAGGTTTGGCAAATGTTGCCGAGTGATTGCACCATAAATTGCACGCCACCCAAGTAGCAAGGCGCCACATTATCGTAGTGAATAGAGCCGGAAATGCGGCCTTCCAACTCGCCCATCATTTCTAACAATTCCATTTTAGAAAATGGTTCGTCATGGTATTTATTCAGCGCAACCAAGGCGGCAACGATAGAGCAGGCACTAGAGCCCAAGCCTGAACCGATAGGCATATTTTTTTCTAAGGTTAAGCGCAAGGGTTTGACTTTTGCGTTACGAAGTTTGAGCTGCTCGCTAAATAACACATAGGCTTGATAAACGATGTTTTTTTGCGGCTCTTTTGGTAATTTACGCACAAAATAACCCGTACTTTCTAACTCGAAGCCGGCGGCGATAGGTTCGATTTGCACCACATCACCTAATAATGAACCGTTAATCGGGGAAATTGCCGCACCTAAGGTATCAAAACCGACGCTGATATTGGCACTGGAGGCCGGCGCATAGACTCTTAGCATAACATTCTCCGTTTAGTGCTTTAAGGTTCTTAAAATATCGGCAAAAATGCCGGCAGCAGTGACAGCATTGCCTGCACCGTAACCGCGTAATAATAGCGGAATCGGTTGGTAATAACGGGTGTAAAACGCCAGGGCATTCTCACCGTTTTTGACCTTGTATAGCGGATCATCTTTGCCCACGGCAACAATAGAGACTTTGCATTTGCCATTTTCAATTTGCCCAACGTAACGTAAGACTTTTTCTTCCGCTTTGGCATTTTCAACCCGAGCTGCAAAGTCATTATCAAGTTGTGGCAACATCGCCATGAATTCTTCGGTAGATTTGCCATCGGCAAAACCTTTCGGCAACACGCCTTCCACTTCCACATCAGACAATTCCAGCTCTAAACCACTTTCACGAGCAAGAATTAACAATTTGCGGGCAACATCTTGACCGGATAAGTCATCACGTGGATCCGGTTCGGTGAAGCCTTTTTCGCGGGCAAGTGCGGTCGCTTGGGAAAGCGTTAAATCTTCTTCCAATTTGCCGAAAATAAAAGAAAGGGAACCGGATAAAATCCCGTCAAAACGCTCCACTTCATCACCGGCGGCTAATAAGTTTTGTAAGTTCTCAATAACCGGTAAACCTGCACCTACGTTGGTTTCGTATAAAAACTTACGCTGGTTTTTATGGGCTAAATCGCGCAGTTTGTGATAATAATCCAAGGCGCGAGTATTCGCTTTTTTGTTTGGCGTAACCACATGGAAACCTTCCGCCAAGGCACGTTCATATAAACTCGCCAAGGATTCTGCCGATGTGCAATCCACAAAGACCGGATTCACAACATGATGTAATTTAATGAAAGACAACAACACGTCAAAATCAGACGGTTGGGTGGCATTTTCCAAATCTTTTTGCCAATTGTCTAGGTTTAAGCCATTTTCGTTTAATAACATTTTATTGGAATTGGCTAAGGCGCAGACACGAATTTCAATGTCTTTTTTGGCTAAATACTCTTTCTGATGTTTGATTTGCTCGATTAATTCACCACCAACACCGCCAACGCCCACGAGAAAGACTTCCACGATTTTTTTGTTATTAAATAAAGCTTGATGCGTTGCTTTTACCGCTTCAATCGCTTTATTTTGAGCAACCACAGCAGAAATAGAACGCTCGGAAGAGCCTTGTGCAATGGCATTAATACTGATATTGGCTTGGGCTAAGGCAGAGAAGAAACGTGCGGCAATGCCTTTGGCTTTTCGCATACCGTCCCCAACCACAGAAATAATGGAAAGATCTTTAATCACATCAATTTTATCTAATTGGTGTGCCGCTAATTCTTGTGCAAATTCATTTTCTAATACTTTCAATGCTACATCCACCGATTTAATCGGCACACAGAAACTGATGCTGTATTCGGAAGAAGATTGAGTGATTAAAATAACCGATACATTGGCATTAGACATGGCAGAGAATACGCGTGATGCCATGCCAACCATGCCTTGCATCCCCGGACCGGAAACGTTGAACATGGCAACGTTATCTAAGTTCGTAATGCCTTTGACCTGTAAGCCTTCGGATTTAATATCACCGGCAATAACAGAACCGGGGGCGCTTGGATTGCCGGTATTTTTAATTAAACATGGAATATTCGGACGTACCAACGGACCGATAGTGCGTGGATGAATCACTTTTGCACCAAAGTAGGAAAGCTCCATGGCTTCGCGATAAGACAGGCTTGGCAACAAACGCGCATCCAATACTAAACGAGGGTCGCAAGTATAAACGCCGTCAACATCTGTCCAAATTTCACAGACGCTGGCGCCTAAACAGGCTGCTAAACAGGCCGCGGAGTAGTCGGAACCATTACGGCCTAACAAGACTAATTCACCTTTATCATTGCCGGCAGTAAAGCCTGCCATTAACACAACTTTCTCTTTGGCGATGGCGCCTGCATTCACGCGTTTGGTGGACGCTTCAATATCCACAGAAGATTCCAAATAACTGCCTTGAGCCAATAATTGTTTAACTGGGTCAACAACGTGTACGCTATATCCATTGGCTTCAAACCAAGCTTTCATCATTGCAATAGAGAGTTTTTCGCCGCGGCAATCAATGGTCGCTTTCACCGCATCATCTACTTTACCGGCTTGACGAATTTGTGCTAATAAAGAGGCGATTTGTTGGAATTCTTGATCAATAATTTGTTTGGTACCGGCAAGGTCAAAGTTATTATTTTTGGCATGTAGGCCATTGATGATGGTATAGAAAATATCTAATGCTTCGTTGAAATGGGAATCGGTAGGTTGATTTAAGCTGGCTTTTTCGGAAAGGGCAACAAGATGATTGGTGATTTTGGCCGGTGCCGATAGCACGCCTGCCGCTTGCTCCTCTAAATGGGCTTTCTCGATAAGCTCGGCAGCCTGCAAAAACCGTTCCGGATTGGCGAGTGATGTGCCGCCAAATTTTAATACGCGCATGATATTCTCCTGAGTATGATATATAAAAATGTTTGCATAAAAAAACCCGCTTTATAGAAGAAGCGGGTTGATGAATCTTATTCTTAACGCACTAGCCCGCCCCATTAATCATCGTAATGGTAATCATGGTGGTTGACATAATAATAGTGCGGTTAAGTTGACACATAATTTATTTTGCATGGTGAAAAATTGGATATAGAAATACCGAAATTTCATATCCTTGTCAAACGGAATTCAGAAAATTTTGCATTATTTTCTAACTTTTTTAGTTGGTGTAAAATAAATCACCATTTTTATTATAAGGATACCTTATGATTGCGCAAAATCTTGCTCATATTCGGGAGCAAATACAACAATGCGAATGCCAGTTCAAAACGCAAAGTGCGGTCAAATTACTTGCCGTTTCTAAAACGAAACCGATTGAGGCTATTTTAGCCGCATACGAAGCAGGACAAACGGTCTTTGGAGAAAACTATGTGCAAGAGGGCGTTGAAAAGATTCAATTTTGCCAACAACATCAAATTGAATTGGAATGGCATTTTATCGGGCCCTTACAATCGAACAAAACCCGCTTGGTGGCGGAATATTTTGATTGGATGCAAACCCTTGAACGCGCCAAAATTGCCGATCGTTTAAATGAACAACGCTCGCCGCACAAGGCACCATTAAATGTGTTAATTCAAGTGAATATCAGCAATGAAGCCAGTAAATCCGGTGTACAACCCGATGATATTTTGCCTTTAGCAAAACACGTGGAAAATCTACCGCACTTACGTTTGCGCGGTTTAATGGCGATTCCTGAACCTACCGATGATGTGGTGCAACAGGAACAAACGTTTCGTCAAATGCGAACCTTGTTTGAAAGCTTGCAACAGGCTTTGCCTCATGCCCAAATTGATACTTTATCCATAGGTATGACCGATGATATGCAAACCGCCATTAAATGCGGTTCTACGATGGTACGCGTCGGCACAGCGATTTTTGGCAAGCGAGTTTACAAATAAGATTATCGGCAGCGCAGTCGTAAATCAGATTCTCAGATTCATTGTTGCAACCACGCTTAACGACGACGGTTCATTAAGCGTTGGAGTGGTTTTCTCTCGCGTATTTGGTTTTGCAAAAAACACATAGAAAAACGACCGCACTTTTAGCATGATTCATAAAAAAATAGCTCCCATTGGGAGCTATTTTTATGTTGAGGATAAAGAATTAGCCTTTGTAGTTGTGAACGTGCGCAACTAAGTCTAATACTTTGTGAGAATAACCGGTTTCGTTGTCATACCAAGAAACAAGTTTCACGAAGGTGTCGGTTAATGCGATACCTGCAGCGGCGTCAAACACAGAAGTGAGTGAACAACCATTGAAGTCAGTAGAAACTACGGCATCTTCAGTATAGCCTAAAACGCCTTTCATTTCGTTCTCTGAAGCACGTTTTAATTCCGCACAGATTTCTGCGTAAGTTGCCGGTTTTTCAAGGTTAACGGTTAAGTCAACAACAGATACGTTTGGTGTAGGAACACGGAACGCCATACCGGTTAATTTGCCGTTTAATGCAGGGATAACTTTACCTACGGCTTTTGCTGCACCGGTAGAAGATGGGATGATATTTTGGGAAGCACCACGACCACCGCGCCAGTCTTTTGCAGATGGACCATCAACGGTTTTTTGTGTTGCTGTGGTTGCGTGAACAGTGGTCATTAAACCATCTTTGATACCGAATTTATCGTTGATCACTTTGGCTAATGGCGCTAAACAGTTCGTTGTACAAGACGCGTTAGAAACGATGTCTTGACCTTTATACGCATCAAAGTTTACACCACGTACAAACATTGGTGTGCTGTCTTTAGATGGACCGGTTAAAACTACTTTTTTCGCACCGGCAGTGATGTGTTTACGAGCAGTCTCATCGGTTAAGAATAAACCGGTGGCTTCAACAGCAACATCAACACCGATAGCGCCCCAATTAAGATTTGCTGGATCACGTTCAGATGTCACACGGATAGTTTTGCCGTTGACCACGAGGTTGCCGTCTTTTACTTCAACAGTGCCATCAAAGCGACCGTGAGTTGAATCATATTTTAACATGTAAGCCATGTATTCAACGTCGATTAAGTCGTTGATACCCACCACTTCAATGTCATCACGATGTTGTGCTGCACGGAACACGATGCGGCCGATACGACCGAAACCATTGATACCAATTTTAATAGCCATAAGTTTTCACCTTATATTTTTAAGTTAAACAAAAAGGTTAAATAGGCATGGAGGTTTGTTTTCTCTCTACCAATTTTGAGGGGGATTATAACATACTTTCTTGAATTTGAGAATGTACCTCTCAAAAACACACAAGACTGCCGTCTCAAAAATTTTGTTAAAAACGACCGCACTTTTGCTGATTTTTTATTGGGTTAGAGGCATAATAAGCTAAATTATCGATGAGAGAATAATATGTTACAAGGCAATTTATACATTATTTCTGCACCGAGTGGTGCCGGCAAATCTTCATTAATTAGCGCATTATTGAAACGTGTCAACAGCCATAAAATGATGGTTTCCGTATCACATACTACTCGACTCCCCCGCCCGGGTGAGCAAGAAGGCGTGCATTATTATTTTGTTTCACATAATGAGTTCGAAAATTTAATCGAACAAAACGCATTCTTAGAATATGCCAAAGTGTTTGGGGGCAATTATTACGGCACCTCTTTGTTTGCCATTGAAGAAAATTTAGCGAAAGGCATTGATGTGTTTCTCGATATTGATTGGCAAGGGGCACAACAAATCCGTGAAAAAGTTCCTCACGTAAAAAGCATTTTTATTTTACCGCCCTCATTAAGCGAACTCGAAAAACGCTTAATCGGACGTGGACAAGACTCTGCCGAAGTCATTGCCGGCCGCATGGAAAAAGCCATGAGCGAAATCTCTCATTATGACGAATATGACTATATCATTGTAAACGATGATTTCGAACAAGCACTTGTTGATTTACAAGCTATTTTGCGCGCAGAGCGTTTAACAACACGTCATCAACAACAAGAAAACAAAGCCTTAATTGAACAATTACTGGCAAACTAAAGGCAGTTTTAGTATCATATTGCCCCTTTAGATTCATTAGATTTAGCAAACTGGAGTAATTTATGGCTCGTGTCACCGTGCAAGATGCAGTAGAAAAAATTGGTAACCGTTTTGATTTGATTTTAACTGCGGCTCGTCGTGCAAGACAATTGCAGTTACATACCCGCGAACCCTTGGTGCCGGAAGATAACGATAAGCCGACAGTTATCGCCTTGCGTGAAATTGAAAAAGGTCTCATTAACAATGAAATTTTAGACGCGCAGGAACGCCAAGATCATTTGGCACATGAACGTGTTGAAGTGAGCGCTGTGTCTTTGTTATCTGAATAAAGTGCGGTTAATATTTACAACGTTTTTCATCGGTTGGGTGTGTTTTGTATCTATTCGAAGGGTTAAATCATATTATTCAGGAATACTTACCGCCTGAACAAATTGAATTAGTTAAACGTGCATTTGTGATTGCTCGCGATGCGCACGAAGGACAGTCTCGCTCAAGCGGCGAACCTTATATCACCCACCCTGTTGCTGTCGCCTCTATTATTGCCGAAATGCGTTTGGATCATGAGGCGGTTATGGCAGCTTTATTACACGATGTCATTGAAGATACGCCTTATACCGAAGAACAGTTAAAAGAGGAATTCGGCGCCAGTGTCGCGGAAATCGTGGAAGGCGTCTCTAAGTTAGACAAACTCAAATTCAGAACACGTCAAGAAGCGGAAGTGGCGAACTTCCGTAAAATGATCTTGGCAATGACCAAGGACATTCGCGTTGTTCTTATTAAACTCGCCGACCGTACCCATAATATGCGCACACTTAGCGCATTACGTCCTGATAAACGTCGTCGTATCGCCAAAGAAACCCTTGAAATTTACGCTCCGCTTGCTCATCGTTTAGGCATCGAACATATCAAAAATGAACTGGAAGATCTTGGCTTTGAAGCCATGCATCCGCAACGTTATGCCGTGCTGCAAAAGGTTGTGCAAATCGCACGCGGCAATCGTAAAGATATGATTGAGCGTATTTCTGCCGAAATTAAAGGTCGATTAGACGATGTGGGCATTCAAGCGCGCGTATTTGGACGTGAGAAACATCTCTATGCCATCTACCAAAAAATGCGCTTAAAAGATCAGCAGTTTCATTCCATTATGGATATTTATGCATTCCGCACCGTTGTAGAGAACGTGGATACCTGCTATCGCGTATTGGGGCAGATGCATAGTCTTTATAAACCGCGTCCTGGTCGGGTAAAAGACTACATTGCCGTGCCAAAAGCCAATGGCTATCAGTCTTTACATACATCGATGATCGGTCCACATGGTGTGCCTGTTGAAGTGCAGATTCGCACAGAAGAAATGGATCAAATGGCAGAAATGGGCGTGGCAGCACATTGGGCGTATAAACAAGGCGGAAGAAATGACAGTACGCCAGCGCAAATTCGCGCACAACGTTGGCTGCAAAGTTTGGTGGAACTGCAACAAAGTGCGGGGAACTCGTTTGAATTTATTGAAAGTGTAAAATCCGAATTCTTCCCGAAAGAAATTTATGTTTTTACACCGAAAGGGCGGATTGTTGAATTGCCGAAAGGAGCAACACCGGTCGATTTTGCCTACGCAGTACACACGGATATAGGTAAAAATTGTGTAGCTGCAAACGTGGATCGCAAGCCGTATCCATTATCCCAACCTTTAGAGTCCGGACAGACCATTGATATTTTAACCTCACCAAATGCACGTCCAAATGTGGCTTGGTTAAATTTTGTCGTTACCGCTAAAGCCCGTTCCAGTATCCGCCATGCCTTAAAAGATTTACGCCGTGATGAAGCAATTGAGTCGGGCAAGCGTCAATTAGCACACGCCTTAAGTCCGTTAAAACTGGAAGAACTTAATCCAGAATTTATTCAACAGGTATTAGCGGATCTCAAACTCACCAGCCTGAATGATGTCTTTATGGAAATCGGTTTGGGCAATCAAATGAGTACGGTGATTGCCCATCGTTTGTTGGGAGAATCGATCGAAATTGATACGGATGGTAATCCGGATAATAATGCGACGCCATTAGAAATTACTGCCAATGGTGGTTTATTGACTACTTTTGCGCAGTGTTGTCATCCGGTCCCGGGTGATCCGATTATTGCTTATGCGAGTCCGGGGAAGGGCTTGGTGATTCATCATGAAGCTTGCTCAAATCTCAAAGATCGTAAAGACAATCCTAAACATTATATGCCTGTGGATTGGGAGAAAAGTGATACTCAAATTGAATTTGAGACGGAACTACGTATTGAGATGATCAATCAGCAAGGCACTTTACCGCATTTGATGTCCACGATTTCCTCCATGGACAGCAATATCCAAAGCATTTGGACAGAAGAGCAAGAAGGGCGTTTATATCAAATCATCGTCTTATTAACGGTAAAAGATAATAAACATTTGGCAAATATTATCCGTAAAATCAAGCAAATGCCTGAACTGATTCACATTGAACGTAATATCAACCAATAATGCACGCCCAATTATTAGATGCCATTCCACTCACCGCCATCTCCGGTGTCGGCGCTGCAATTGCAGAAAAATTAGGTAAGTTGGGCATTTTCAATCTGCAAGATCTTCTCTTTCATCTCCCTCTACGTTATGAAGATCGTACCCGAATTACGCCTATTGTTGATCTTCGTCCCGAGCAATATGCTACCATCGAGGGCGTAGTCCAAAGCGCAGAAGTGCAATTTGGGCGTCGCCCCATGCTGATAGTTTACCTCTCCGATGGTACATCCAAGTTAGCATTACGTTTTTTCAATTTTAATGCCGGCATGAAAAATAGCTTACAGCCAGGTGCTCGCGTGAAAGCCTTTGGCGAAATACGCCGTGGGCGTTTTATGGCGGAGATTCATCATCCGGAATATCAAATTATTCATGACAATAAACCCCTCATTTTGGCGGAAACGCTGACGCCCATTTATCCGGCTACAGAAGGATTAAAACAAACGTCGTTGCGTAAATTAATTACGCAAGCTTTGTTGGTCTTAGAGAAAACGCCTTTGGCTGAGTTGTTGCCTGCTGAGTTTAATCCGCATCCTTTTGGTTTGAAGTCAGCAATTCAATTTTTGCACAATCCGCCGCCGGATGTTTCGTTAGCCACCTTAGAAGAAGGCAAACACCCTGCACAACAGCGCCTGATTTTTGAAGAATTATTGGCATACAATCTCGCGATGCAAAAAGTGCGGTCAGGAATTCAGGAGAATTTTGCGGAACCCTTGTGTGCACAATCAGATTTAAAACAACGCTTTTTAGCACAATTACCTTTCACACCGACCCATGCGCAATTACGTGTTACCCAAGAGATTGAACAGGATTTACAACAAAATTATCCGATGATGCGCTTGGTGCAAGGTGATGTGGGCTCCGGTAAAACCTTGGTGGCAGCACTGGCAGCGTTGACGGCCATTGATAATGGCAAACAAGTGGCGTTAATGGCACCAACGGAGATTTTGGCGGAACAGCATGCCACAAATTTCCGCCGTTGGTTTGAGCCGCTTGGTATTCAAGTCGGTTGGTTGGCAGGAAAAGTCAAAGGGAAGCAGCGTATTGCCGAGCTGGAAAAAATAAAAAACGGTGAAGTTCAAATGGTGGTCGGGACACACGCCCTATTCCAAGATGAAGTTGCATTTCATCATCTGAGTTTGGTGATTGTGGATGAGCAACATCGTTTTGGCGTACACCAACGTTTAATGTTGCGTGAAAAAGGCAACCAAGCAGGCGTTTATCCTCATCAACTTATTATGACTGCCACACCGATTCCTCGCACATTAGCCATGACCGTATATGCCGACTTAGATACCTCAATTATTGACGAACTGCCGCCAGGGCGTACACCGATTACGACTATTGCTATCTCTGAAGAGCGTCGTGCAGAAATTATCGAGCGGGTCAATGTGGCCTGCACTCAGGAAAAGCGGCAGGCTTATTGGGTTTGTACCCTGATTGATGAATCGGAAGTGCTGGAAGCTCAGGCTGCGGAGGCAGTAGCAGAAGATCTTCATAAAATCTTACCGCACTTGCGTATTGGCTTAGTACATGGGCGAATGAAACCCAGTGAAAAACAAGCCGTCATGGCACAATTCAAGCTTGCCGAGCTAGATTTGTTAGTTGCCACCACAGTAATTGAAGTGGGCGTGGATGTGCCAAATGCCAGTTTAATGATCATTGAAAATGCGGAGCGTTTAGGACTCTCCCAGCTTCATCAGCTTCGCGGACGTGTGGGGCGAGGAAGCACTGCCTCTTTTTGTGTCTTGATGTATAAACCGCCACTGGGTAAAATTTCGCAGAAACGCCTGCAAGTCATGCGGGATACGCAAGATGGCTTTGTGATTTCGGAAAAAGATCTCGAAATTCGCGGTCCGGGTGAAATGCTTGGTACGAAACAAACCGGCATAACCGAATTCAAAGTGGCAAACCTCATGCGTGATCGTAAAATGCTCCCAACCGTCCAATTTTACGCTAAGCAGCTCAGCCAAAAATATCCGCAGCAGGCAGACTTGCTCATTCGCCGCTGGCTGAATAATCGAGAGATTTACGGTAATGTTTAATGCTGAGATGATGGACATATTTTGAAACAACGTATTAAGAGACAAAAGCTGATTTGACAGGTGAATTATGACAGCGTTATCCAAACCTAGAATCCTCTTTTTTGATTCCGGCGTCGGAGGGTTAAGTGTTTACCAAGAAGTCCAAAAACGACTCCCAGATTGTCATTATCTCTATTGTTTTGATAATGCATTTTTCCCCTATTCTGAAAAATCGGAAGCTCTCATTATTGAGCGTGTGAATAAAATTTGCACGCACCTTGATCGCTTATATGCCTTAGATCTCATTGTTATTGCTTGTAATACGGCCAGTACCATCGTATTACCCTCATTACGCCAACATTTCTCTATTCCCATTGTTGGCACGGTTCCCGCCATTAAGCCAGCAGCAGAATACTCTTCGACAAAGCATATCGGTTTATTAGCCACAAAAGGAACTATTAAACGAGAATATATCGATCATTTAATTGAAAAATATGCACAATCTTGTCGAGTTGAAAAAATCGGCAGCACCAAACTTGTCGAACTGGCAGAACGTAAATTACGTGGTTATCCTGTTGATTTAAATGAAATAAGAACGGAGTTAAGCGAATGGATAATGATGCCCGATTTAGACGCGATTGTGCTGGGTTGTACACATTTTCCGCTCATAAAATCGGAAATTCAGCAATGCTTACCACAAGTGAGCCATTTCATTGATTCAGGGGAAGCAATCGCTAAACGAATAGCCTTTTTACTAAATGAAGTCAAAGTGCGGTCAAAAAATCATATGATTTCTCAAGTGTTTTATACAAAGCCATTTATCATTGAGGACGACTTATCAGAATGCCTTCATGCGCTTGGCTTTGAACAATTCAGCTTAATTCATATAAACAGCTAAAATTTCGACCGCACTTTTGATTGTGTTATGCCATCACATTATTGGGAGTCAGGTAAAATTTTAGTGGGTGTGACAATTTCACTTGGATAACATCCTAAAATTTTCAACTGGTGGCTAACTTGTTTTAATTCTTCCAATGCAGCCTGCGTGTCAGGATGATGAATATTCGCCTCAATTTCCAAATAAAACATTTCCTGCCATGGTTTCCCATAAATCGGACGGGAAGCTAATTTTGTCATGTTGATATTGTGTTTTTTAAACACCCACAACGCCTCCACCAAAGCACCGGCCTGTTGCCCCGTACTCATTAACAAGAGTGTTTTTGTATGAATTTGTGGCGAAACATTATGCGATTCTTTCGCGATAACAATAAAGCGAGTGATATTGTTTTCTTGGTTGGCAATATTGCGTTTCAGCACAGTCAAACCGTATAACTTTCCCCCTTCTTCGCTGCCCAAGGCGGCAATATTGGGTTTGTTCAATCCGGCAACCAACTGCATAGCATGAGAACTGCTTTCACAATATTCAATATGCACGCGATCTAAACCATGGATAAATTGACTACATTGCTGAATCACCTGAGGATGGCTATATAGGGTATCAATTTGACTTAACTCATGCTGCCCATTGACTAAAACGCAGTGCTGAATAGGATAAGCCAATTCCCCCACCAAAGACAAATCAGTGTGTTGCAACAGATCATAAACTTCGTTAATCGTGCCGGATGTGGTATTTTCCAATGGGAGAACACCATAATCTGCTTCACCGTTTTGCACTTTAGCAAAAACCTGATCAAAACTGGCACAACTTATTTCCACCAATTCTTCTTGGTATCGAGCGGCATAATTTCGTGCTGCCAAATGAGAATAAGATCCTCGCTTGCCGAGAAAGGCAATGTGGATGTTCTCCTCGCGTTGTGAATTTAACTTTTTCTGTAAATAAACTTGTTGCGTCAGCACCGAATCTTCAATAATTTTTTGGAAAATTGCAGTAATATATTGTGACTCAAGTTGATAATTTTCATTTTCAGAAAATTGCACTAACTCTTGTAACAGCTGTTCTTCACGCACCACATCACGTAATGGCTTCTGTGTCATTTCTTTACTACGCGCCACATCAAACGCAAGACGATGACGCTCGGAAAGTAACTTTAATAAACTGCGGTCAATTTGGGTAATCTGCTGTCGAATTTCACTTAAATCCAATGACATAATTTTTCCTTTATTTGAATACTATTGCGTTTTTCAGCTCAAATTTTTTGGTATCGACGAGGAATTATCAGAAATTTCCTTAACGAATCAGCAACAATAAAACATTTGCCGGTGCTAAGTTACCATAAAGAAACTGCACCATACTAGGACAATATGCCTAATCTTGGTGCAGTATATAAGACAAGTGGTTTATCAAGCCGGGATTATACTCTAACAACTATTTCGCCCGAGCCGGTGCAAATGTTGAAGAACGTAGAAAACCGTTAGAAACCGTTCCCTTCTGCGCAATCATGCTCTGAAAAAAGCTATTCACTTCTACGCACAATGTAACTTGGTAAAGAGGGATCTTCCGTAAATTATTCGTTTCTGAACGAGGAGAAAGATGCTCCAATGTATTCAATGGTTTATATGGCTCACAAGCGGACGAATTACTCACTTTATCATATTGCTTTGAATCGGGAGAGAAACGTTCCAAAGTTACTTTTACTTTATTCGCATTTCGATCACCAAACAACATCAAGTTCGCTAACTGAATATATTGGTTCAAATCACCATCACTGCTACCAACAACGCTAAAACCGCCGGCAGCACCTTTTGTACCATCCGTTAATACTGCGTTACCGTTGTCACTATACAATTGAACCCTTTCACGTAATATACTCACTAAAGACAGAGAAGTATTATCTAACTTTGCTTGGGTCGAACGCTGAACGACTAAATCGGCTAGGAACGCAAAAACAATAACTAAAATCATCAGCGTAAGCGCAAATTCAATCGTCACTGAGCCTTTTTTACTTTGTCTAAAAGAACTCACTCGATTTAAAAAATTATTATTCATACCGTCTACCATAATTTTGTCGCAAACAAACCTACCCAACTCTCTGGATGATTAAGGCGTAACAGGAAATTGAGAACGTTGCCATTCCTGCACCATAACAAATTCTCTGGTTAAAACATGTTGAACTAAAGAATTCGGAACAAAGGGCACCGGAACCAAAAACTTATACTTATACACGACCGTATAATAAGCTAATGTCGAACCTTTCCCATCTGTATCATATTGTGTTGCTCCACTCGATGATGGAATTTTTTTGAAGTCTTTATTTAGCAACGCATTGATACAAGATTTCCCTTGAGAACAATTAACATATTTGACATCAACATCATAACCGTTATTTTTATCTAACTGAAGGAAATTTCCTAATGTTGACTTCTCTTGTGCGTTAAGTTGCTTCTGAAGATTATTTTTAAAGACATTCAGATAACTGCCTTTACCATCATATTCATTCTTTGAAATTCTAACACTTTCAGTCACTGCTAAATCCCAATAGCTTGTTGTAATAGCAATCCGACAGAACTCTAGAATCAAACATACGGCAAGGAAATAAAAAGCAATTGTTAACACGAACTCAACAGGGGCTGCACCTCTATTACCTAATATAAACTTCTTTAGTTTCATATCAATGTTCCTGAAAATTATTTTGCAATATAATCTGAAATGCGTTCTGTTTTTCTAAGTGCATCAATTAACGAATCTGGTGAGGTATTCAAATTTTCTTTCAGGATAATATCTTTCGCATAATCAAGTTCATTATTCTTCACTAAAGCAAAAACTAAATTATGAACCAAACGTTGCTCTCTAATACCATTCAAATATTGCGGCAATAATAAAGAAATTGCATTACGATAATCACCATTAATAATGCTTAACATTGCTAGGTTATTAATTGCAATAACATCATTCAGAAAATACTCGCGAGCTTTATCAAAATTCTCTCTTGCGCTATTTAAATCATTTAAATGCGCATAAGTCACACCGCGTAAATTATAAACTTCACCATTCGTTGGAGAGGATGATAACACCGCATTTTCAACATCCAATGCTTCTCTATATCGTTTTAGCATATTGAGATTCTTAGCCTGCAAAATCTTTGCCTTTTCAGCCAAAGAACCGCCGGAACTTAAGATAGGCTGCAAATACAATAAAGATGAACTACTATCTCCTTTCTTGTAGTAAGCTTCAGATAATTTATAACGTGTTAATAAATCATCTTCATTTTTTAGAATACTACGATACATTGAAATCAACGCATCATAATTTCGCGTATTTTGATACAAGGTTTCTTTAGTTGTAATGCTTTCATCATCTGCATAAACTCCAGCATCATCGGTGGAACCACCCTCAAACATAGATGAACAAGCACTAATAGACAATAAAACGCTACAAAATAAAGTTTTTTTGATAAGTTTAAAAGACATTTGGAAATACCCTCAATACGCCAGGAGCTAAAATTAATATAATAATCGGGAACATGATAAAAAGAATCAACGGAACGCTCATTTTAGCAGAAAGAGTCCCTAGTTTTTCTTCTATCGTTAATAACTGTAACTCTCGAATATCACTAGAAAGCTGGATGAGCTGATCATAGATAGACGAACCAAAATTTAAACTTTGTTGCATTACTGTACAAAACATTCTGATTTCAGTAGACGGTAATGAAATTGCCAAATCTTGTAGTGCCTGCGACATACCTGTCAGCTCAGATTTTCGAATGACTCTCAACATAACATAAGATAAATCCGGATTTAGCTTTTTAAAATCTGTTGCAACCTGTTTTAATGCCGCTTCAATACTCACCCCTGTTTGCACATTAACTGCAACAAGATCAATAAAACTGGTTAAATCATTCATTATTTTTTTAGTTTTGGATTTTAAGACAAAACCGGTAAGAAATCCAGGAACAATGATAATGCCAATAAAAATCAATAAACAACTAATAATTAGGGAAAAACCCTCAGCATCTCGACCCAAAAACAAGTAATATACAAAGAATACTAAAGTCATAATCGCTAATTTTAGCTTAATATTCTTATCAATAATTCCCAAAGCCTTTAATAAAGGATTATTATTAATTAATAACAATTCAAGTTCAATTTGCTGTTTTGTCTTATTTTTATTCGCTGCATCAGACTCATTAACCTCAGAGAATCTACCGGCCAGAATATCTTCATTACGACGAAGGTTCTTACCACCCGAAATTGATATAAATAGTAGAACAAGAGAAAACGCAATAACTAATAGGTAAATTAGAAGTAATTTTACTGTCATGTTGACTTCCTCATTAATCCCCAAATAATCAACATACCAAACGCAACACTACCAAACACATAATATAATACATATCGCCCTGTAGGATCAGTGGTAATAAACTCAAAATTCTCCGGCATTGTAAACTTCATGAAAATAAAGAACCCAATAGGAAAACAAGCCACAATCATTGCTGACATTCTTGCTTCCGATGTCATTGCTTTTTTCTTTTTTTCCATCTTAGTACTATCTGCAATAACGCGCCCTAGTCTTGATATAACTTCTTTTATCTGTCCACCTTTACTCAGATTAGTGCGAACAATCGTAATAAAAAAGTAGAATTCTTTATATGGATAACGTGTATAGCTCTCATCAAAAACGGCTATTGGATCTTCACCGATAGCTAAACGCCTATGAATATTTCTAAACTCAGCCCCCAACTGCCCAGTTAATTCTTGCCCACAACGCTCCAATCCTTGTAATAACCCGGCGCCAGAAGAAGAGGCTGCTATTAAGATCTGAATTACCTCAGGGAATACATTATTAAATATTTTTCTATTACGTCTCTGCCCTAACTTCCATATCAACATGACAAAAACAAAAACAAAAATAATACTGAAGGTTAGTCTATCAATATGAATATAACTCACATTAATTGCAAAAAAAGCTAAGAATGATAAGATGCTAATTACACTATTCTGCAGAATATTCTTTCGTTGCCCACCTGAAAAATAGAATACCCATAGCGACAACTTAGACTTAATACCTTGAGCAAAGGTTTCTAATTTGTTCTCTGTACTATTATATTCATTAATTTTTTTCTTAGTCACAAACCAACTGGTCAATACATAAATGACTAACAATCCACCGAAGGCTAAAAGAATATAATAAAGTAAAGACATTAATTCACATCTCCAAAAATACTTTGCAATTCATTGCTAAGATTAAACACCTGTGCATTTTGGAAAACAACAGAGCGACTTAATAATCCATGATTAATAAACTCACCCATAATTTTCCCATTCGCATCACGGTATCTACTTGCCTTATAACTAAAAATATCCTGTAGAACAACCTGTCCATTTTCCATTCCCATCACTTCTGTGATGTTCATAATTTTTCTTGAACCATCATTGAGTCGGGAAGCTTGCACAATAACATTTACCGCAGATGAAATATTTCTCCGAATAGCCTCTAAAGGTAATGCCGCACTCGACATCATTACCATACTTTCTAGACGTGATATTGCGTCTCTCGGGCTATTCGCATGCAGAGTAGACATTGAGCCATCATGACCGGTATTCATTGCTTGCAACATTTGGAACGCTTCTCCACCACGACATTCCCCTACAATGATACGTTCAGGCCGCATACGCAAAGCATTAATCACCAAATCCTGCATACTCACCTCACCGGTATGCTCCACCCCGGCTAAACGTGTTTCTAGACGTACAACATGAGGTTGCTCTAAACGTAACTCCGCTGTATCCTCAAGGGTAATAACGCGCTCCGTATGCGAAATATAGTTAGATAACGCATTTAATAACGTTGTTTTACCTGAACCTGTCCCCCCCGATACAATGATATTGACACGAGATCTTGCTGCTATAATTAAAAAGTTCGCCATATCACGCGTCATGGAACCAAAGCTTACCAACTCCTGTAAACTCTTTTTATTCTTACTGAATTTACGAATAGAAATAGATGTACCATCTAATGCAATAGGTGCAATAACGACATTTAAACGGCTACCGTCCGGTAAGCGAGAGTCTACCAGAGGGCTACTATCATCAATACGACGACCTACTCGCGCAACCAAACGTTTTGCAATATCTGTCAACTGCTCATTATTGATAAATGTTTTATCTGTTTTTTCAAGAATACCTGCACGTTCCACCCAGATATCATTAGGACCGTTAACTAAAATATCATTTACCGTATCATCTGACATTAATTCTCGTAGTGGACCATAGCCACCGATTTCATCCGCCACCATTTCTGCCATGGCAAGTGCATCAGCAGACGAAATATACACGGAACTTTTATTAGCAACCCGGTTAACAATTTGAATTAACTCATTTACTAATAAGTTTCTGTCAGTTTGAAGCTGATCAATCTTTTCAATATCAAGATTACTTAAAACTTCACTTCTAAAAAATATCTGTTGCTCTTTAGTTAACATTTTTGACTATTCTACTTGTTAATGAGTTTTTCAAGGATTTGAGAAAATAGACTTTTCTTTTCTTTCTCACCTAATTTACTATTACGTGAAACGGCACCTATAATTTTCATGGCTAAAGAGTTCATTTCTTTTTTCCCCTCTTTACCAAGATTAATATTTAATACTGTTTTTGTATTGGTATTTTTAATAAACGGTATTACACCATCAATTTGCGTTCCTAATAACACTTGAATATCACTTTTCGCCATTAACTTAGAGGTTTCAAGGCGGCTATCTGATATACAGACAAATGTTCTAATAGGTTTTCCTTGTGAACTACGGATACGCTCGCACTCATCTAAAAACTGTTTGGCTACTCTCAAAGAACTAATTTTTCGTTCTACAACTAATACAACATTGCTGTACTCATTTAAAAAATGAGAAAAATCATCCTTATGCACGTTATAAAGTGCCTGATCGTAAATAATAAAGTTATATTTATCTAACACCGCTTTAGAGAGTTGCTCTAGATTACCATCAAATAAATCAAGATGAGGGACACCCTCAGTAATACTATTAGACAAACGTTTATCAAATAAAAGGTCAAGATCGTGAGATCCATTTAGCCCTTGAGCTAACAAGGTTGGAACCGCTTTATTTCGTGCGATTTCACTTGCAATATGCGCACTAACTAAGCTTGTACCGATTCCGCCTTTACAACCTAAAATAGCAATTTTTACAGTATCTCTTACTCTCGGAATATTGACGCCAGAGACAATTTTATCAGCCATCTGGATTAATTGCGTGTGAGAGTTAAAGTATAAGACACCTTCTCCTAATAATTTTTGAGACAGCGAAATAGAATCACTATCACCAATAACACAACACCAAACATTTTGGGGAACAATACTAAAAACGTGATTAATAATTGTTTTATTATTTGATTCATTCCCAGTATCAATAATAACACCTACATAATTTTCTGCAGAAAAAGACAAGCCTTCAGAAGAAACAAAAACATCCCGTTTAACAATTTCAATATTTTCCAAGCCTCTTGTACGTAGTACTTGAGCAACTTCACTTAAAATATTTTCACGCTGAGAAACGACAGCAATAATTCTTGCGTTATCAAACGAAACTGTTTCTTGATCCAGTAATAACATATAAATACCTACTTTAATACTTTAATTGAATACGTTCATTGCTTTTTAATGCACAAGACGTTTCATTCGGATTCCAAAATACAGACTCTCCATAGCGAGCGCGACAAGTTGCTTTCTTCGCAGCATACTGGCTCACTTCAACATAAAGAGGATAAGTTGTATTTTTATACTTTCCACCCACAATCTGAATAGCATTCTTAGAAATACCGGCTTTAACTAAATCAGTATGTAGTGCTTCCGCTTTCGTTTTAGCAGGGGAAGTGTGCCAAATAATTTTTACCTTCTTCTTTTTATTACTACCAATATCACGAATAATGGTATCTAAGAGAATCGTATAATCACGCTCGGTAATCGTTGCTAAAGGATATCGATTAATCAACTCAACCCGATTAAACTCACTATTTTGCGTTGCTTGTGCAACGGAAGCATCTTGAACTAATTCGCTTGATGCAAAAGTATGTAGCGATACAGAAACACCAATCAATGCTAAAAATGTATTAAAAGCTAACTTACTCATTGGATAAACCCACTATTCTTTAAGAAATTGGTTGTTAACGTATTATGGTAGCCATCTTTTAATGGCGTTGTATGGAAATAGCGCTCCATTGTGCCGGTTTGTTCGAATGTCGGATATACGACATCTTTTCCATCAACCGGTCTTACTGAATTCACTGTCGCCACAATAATCAATTCTTTCTTATCTCGACTTGTTGTTGCACTGCGGAAGAACGAACCCAGAATTGGAATATCACCTAATACAGGTATTTTATTAATCCCCTCAATGTCTGTAGCGCTAAACAGTCCTCCAATGATGAAACTTTCTCCATCAGCTACCTCAAACAAAGATTTTGACCTTCTCGTATTGAAGTAAGGAATACTACCATCGTTACCAAAATTGTAATTGCCGGCAATAGCGCTTACGCTTTGATTGAGGACCAACCGAATTCGATTATTTTTCTGTACCTTAGCCGCCACTAATAATTTAACGCCAAATTCTTTGTATATGACTGTTGCATTGCCGTTATTATCACGCTGTACAAATGGCACTTCACCACCAATCAAAATATCCGCAGTCTCACCTGAAAGCATAGAAATATTTGGCTCAGCCAAAATTTTACCGTTTGATTGGTCATCTAAGGCGTTAATGAAAGCCGCAAGCCCTGGTGCAGTAATAGTCAATCCGCCTTGCGCGCCATTATATCCACCGCCAAAACCGAAACTTCCGCCAAAAACCGCACTTCCGTTACCACTTAGAGGCCCACGTCCTTGAGCATGGCTCCAATTGATCCCCAATGCTTCAGATATTTTTTTATTTACTTCAACAACCGTGAGTTTCACATTAATTTGTGTTGCATCACCAACATTAGAATTATCAACCACATTGTCATAGCTGTATTTATCTAAAAATGGGAACGTTTCATTACCTAACGTAGTCTCGGTGACTTTTCTTTTTCCTCCCATCGCCTCACCAACAATGCGGTGAACCTCATCACTTTCTTCCTGTGTTTTTGCTTTACCTTCAATCACATAGGCCTTACCAACCTTCTTAACAGAAAGATTAGAGTTCGGGAAACGGGCCTTAAGTTGGTTATTTGTATCAGTGATACTACTTACAACCGAATCCACATTCACAGTGTCTGATGTCAAAGGACGACCATCTTCACCAAAAGACGTCACTTCAGCGCGTCCTTCATCTTTGGCATAAATAATAAAGGTGTTATCGTCTAAAATTTCATAATCTGCCACATTAGGAGAAGAAACAAAAATGGTGTCTATTTTTTCTTTAGTTTGAACAAGATGCGTTGCACCTTTTTCCATAGGAAACGTTTGCGCAGAAACTTGAAAAGAAGCAAAAGCACAAAAGATCAACCCTGAAATGATGTGTTTTTTTCTAAAAATAGAATTCAAAGTCGGCATTTTATAGACCTCTTAATTTTCTGATGAATGTGCCACGGGAATCAATATACTGAGACGTATTCTCAGCAGGTAAGACGACGAGTTTAGAGTCTTTGTCTAGAGAATAAAAATTCTTTGCTTGTGCACCTGTAACTTTTAGCGCAATAAATCCAACATACTCCTGATTGGAAGAAAAACCATCATCTGGATTTCTCACATTTCCTTCATCGTCTTTTGGTAATGGGAATGTTTTTGACTGTAACACTAAAACTCTTGGAGCCACCTTAATAAGATTTTTTCGTTCGTTTGAATTTCGAGAATCACTTGCAATCTGCTGGTTAAATACAGACACATAATCCCCACCACTTACCGTGGTAAGAATATAAGCATCTTCAGGTCGAATATAAACGCGATAGGCCACTTCCTGATTCGGATTTAAAGTTGCCGTATAAAAACCGGGATCATTTGGTGAAAGAAGGGTCTTCGGCGATAGGAAAGAGCCGGAAACCAAGTTCTCAGCAACTAAAAATCCTTGCAGACTATTATTAATCGCTAAATCACGCACATCATTACTGACTAATGGGCTATCAACAGTAACTGTCATTTCGTTGAGTGCATAATCATCTGCTTGTAACAAGCGACCTTTGTTCACATCGCTTTTCAACTGAGCAACTAAAATTAGCTTTTCTTCAACTTTCTTTTCTGGCTCTACTTGCTCTGCAACTTGCTGAGCCGGTGTTTCATCGCCACTAGGCAAAAACATAATACCTGCTATACCCACAAACAGTATGAGCAATGAAATAATTAAGAGAGTTCTATAGTTCATTTTTTTACCCTTTTTGTTTTAATAAAAAGCATTATCAAGCACTAGGCACGCTCGATAATGCCAAATTCGTTAGAAATCCCAGACTAATCGCCACCCCATAAGGCAATCCACGCGCTTTTATTGATTTACGGTAAAAAAGCCAGCCGATAATAATAAGAAGTAATCCGGCAATGGCTGTAAAGAAGAAGAAGAAAATTATCTGCTCATAAGGAATCATAAGCATCAGTACAGATATGAGTTTTATATCACCAGCACCAATAATATGCAATATAAAAAGGACAAAACCAATAAAAAGAGTGCAAAGTGCAGGAATGAAAAAGATGGATTGGTATCTTAATAAACTGAGAGGAACAACAACAAAAAGCAACGCCATAACAACACGATTACTAATAATACGATTATAAACATCTGTATAACATAATCTGAGAAGAAGAAAAAGTAGAACAATGTGTAAACTATCAATAAAATAATTCATTATTATATGACTCTAAAACACTTATGGATATTTATCTCAAAACTCTGAGAGATACTCAAAGCTACTGTAATACAATACTCTTTACTATTGTTGCTACAAGTATTAACTCATTTCTTATTGTAGAAACTACATTTGGAAAAGTATAAAAAACTGTTACTATCATCGCAGCGACGGCAACCGCAATAAGACCATACTCAGTCGAAGTTACCCCTGTTTCTGAGGACTTAAATTCGCGAAATGTATTTTTTAATTTTAGAAAAAAAAGGTTCACGTTAAAATATCCCATCACTAAGTCAAGTTAATAAAAAGGCCTCTATTTAGGAGGCCTATTAGATACAAATATTAACTTAAGTTAATTAGTTAACAGAAGTACCTGTAATTTTAGTTGTCAATTCAGCAAATTTAGATTTTAATCCATCAATGAAACCACCTTGGTTGTAAAATACAACCACGATCATTGCTGCTACAGCTACTGCGATTAAACCATATTCGATTGCAGTTACACCATTTTGGTTTTCTTTGAAAGAACGGATTGCTTCGGTAACTTTAACGAATGCTTTAGTAGTTAATGCGTTTAACATTTTTAATACTCCTAATGTGAGATTTTAGATTTAAAATGAACAAGTCTGTTTGAATTATTAATCAATTCCAGTTCACTTAACCAGCCTACCTAATTAACTGAACGAGGCCTATTATAGTGACTCAAAAATAAAATGCAAACGTTATCGTTAAACCGTAAAATCACTAAAATGCATAACAAAATCAAATGGTTAAATGAAATTTAACACACATCAAAACATAACATTTGCCATTTTTTACATAAAATTTACAATTCTAATATTTCATTACGTTTATAGATAAAAAATGATGTTTTTGTGCATAAAAAATCAGCAACTTAAACATAAAAACTCACTGAGTTTTGTTCGCATTCATGCTATATTGGCGCAGCTTTAGGTGGCACGCTGCGCTTGAATCAAGCTGAACAATCCATATTGCGCCAAAATGCAGAAAGAAAAGAGCGGTCAGAAATCACAATGAATTTAGGAGAGTAGAATGGGTAAGATGATCATTGATTTACAAATGGCTTGCGAACAAGAAAGCGGCTTGCCAACCGCAGAACAAATCGAACAATGGGCAACAGCCGCGGTGCAACCGCAGAGTGATGAAGTGGAAATGACCGTGCGCATTGTGGATGAAGCGGAAAGCCATGCCTTGAATTTGAATTATCGCGGCAAAGATCGCCCGACCAATGTGTTGTCTTTCCCTTTTGAATGCCCTGATGAAGTGGAGCTGCCGTTACTCGGCGATTTGGTGATTTGCCGCCAAGTGGTAGAGCGTGAAGCGCAGGAACAAGACAAACCCGTCATGGCGCATTGGGCGCACATGGTGGTGCACGGCAGCTTGCATTTGCTTGGTTATGATCACATTGAAGATGACGAAGCGGAAGAAATGGAAAGCCTAGAAACCCAAATCATGACAGGGCTGGGCTTTGCAGATCCGTATTTGAGCGAGAAATGAGCCGAGAACTCCTCATTTTAGTGGGCGAGGATGACTTCCTTGCCCACCAATTAAATCACAACCTTTCACTTAAAAGTGCGGTCTGGATTGGCGATGTTTCGCCGCACTTTGCCACCCAATCCTCTTTTCCTTTTAGCAAAACGAAAAATCTGCTCGGCAGTGAATTTCCTGCCATCATTTATGATGCAAGACAAGGCATTCACTTGGATGCCCTCGCCATTGCGGCAGGTACGTTGCAGGACGGTGGTCAGCTGTTATTGTTGTTGAATCATTGGGCAGATTTGGCCAACCGGCCGGACTGCGACAGTCTGCGTTGGTCGGGCGAAAAATACGCCATAAACACACCGCACTTTATCGCCTTTTTACAGGAAAAAATCGCGAAATACGGTTTTCCTGTTTATCAAAGTACGCCCTTAACGCTTGCCTCGCCGATGCCTCAAAAAGACCGTTCAATCCATTGTCAGCCAACCTTAGAACAAGCCCGTTTATTGCAACAAATGGCAGAGGCCGAGGACGCGATTTTGATCGTCACGGCAAAACGTGGGCGTGGAAAATCGGCGTTGGCGGGACTCTTTGCCAAACAGCAACTGGCACAAAACCAACCAGTGATTCTCACTGCGCCGAATAAAAGTGCGGTCAATATTTTTAATGAATTTGCCGGGGTGGACATCACCTTTATGTCGCCTGATGAACTTAGCCAAAACCTCAGCGACGCGCCACAACAATTTGCCAACCATTGGTTGTTTGTGGACGAAGCGGCGATGATTCCGCTAGACATCTTATTTCGTCTAACTAAGGCCTTTAAACGGGTTGTGTTGACGACCACCATTCACAGCTATGAAGGTACGGGCAGAGGCTTCTTATTAAAATTCATGGCGAAAACCGACCGCACTTTGCGTCATTTTGAACTGTTTACGCCGTTACGTTGGCAGGCAGATGACAAACTGGAAGCGTTTATTGACGACCTGTTGCTGTGCGATTGCGAAGATCGTCTGCCACAGCCGCCTTATGATGGGGCGCTTACTGAGCAGATCCAAATTTCTCATTGTGAACGGATTCCTCGTGATCAAATTGAATCTGTTTACGGCTTGCTGACCTTGGCGCATTATCGAACTTCACCTTTGGATTTACGCCGTTTATTGGATGCGCCACAGCAGCAATTTTACCTTGCTCACGCGCAGGATGCCTTGCTTGGTTGCGTATGGGCGGTGCCGGAAGGCGGGTTGGCGGATAAAACGTTAATTCGCCAAATTCGACGTGGCGAGCGTCGCCCGCGTGGCAATTTAGTGGCGCAAATGCTGTGTTTCCAAGCCGGGTTGGAAGAGGCGTGTGAATTGCGCTCTCTGCGCATTTCCCGTATCGCCGTGCAACCCAACTGGCAACAACAGGGGCTTGGGCAACGTTTAATTGCCCAGATGAAACAACAGATAAAACAACAGAATGTGGTGGATTTTCTTTCCGTCAGTTTTGGTTACACACCAGAACTGTTGGCATTCTGGCAAAAGTGCGGTTTTATTCTGGTACATTTTAGCGAAAGCAAAGAAGCCAGCAGCGGCTGTTATTCGGTGGTGGCGTTGTGTCCTTTGAGTGAGGAAGGGCGGGTATTCGTGCAACGGGCAGAAAAACAATTTCAACGTAATTTGCCCCTTTCTTTCCATCCGCTGGCGACACAGTTTACTCGAACAGAAATAGCTTGGACGCTGGATAGCTCAGATTGGCAATCGTTAACCGATTTTGCCAATTTTTTCCTGCCGTTATCTTCTGCCTTGCCGTCCATTCGGCGTTTAATCACATCGGCAGGTGAAGCGCCTTTCCCCTTGTTGGCAGATTATTGCAAACAGCCGGAAAAAAGACCGAATAAGAAAATATGGTTAGAAAATTGTCGTTTGGAAGTGAAGAAATGGTTGCAAAAAAATGCTGTCCTTTTATGATAACAATCCCTTAACAATTTAAAAAAAATAAAAAACGAAGGAGACAAAAATGAGCGAAGAAGGCAAAAAAAGTTGGGTGAAACGCGCATGGGAAGCCTATTCTGATTTCTGTAAAGAAGCCGGTATCGATCAAGGCACTTGCCGTGGCTGTGTGCCTGTGGTGAAGTTTGATGAAGATCCCGAGAAACCAGAAAAGAAGCCGGAAAAGAAACCGCATGATATTCAACATTCGTAATGGGTAGGTTGCGCAAAACGCAGCCTATGGCAATATTATAGGGCTAAAACAAGGACTCCCGATAAAATTAACCCTGCGCCTAGAATTAATTTCATACTGATAGGTTCGCCTAAAACAACCACTCCAAGAATAATCGCAATCACCACACTGAGCTTATCAATCGGCGCCACCCAAGAAGCAGGTGCTAATTGTAAGGCGCGGTAGTAACATAACCATGAAAGCCCTGTTGCCACACCGGACAGAACCAAAAAAACGACCGGTTTGGCGGCAATATGCTGCGGCAGTTGCCATTCATTTCGCATTGTAATAATCGCTATCACAACAAATAAAATGACGATAGTGCGGATAAATGTTGCAAGATTACTGTTTAACCCTTCTACGCCTAACTTGCCTAAAATTGCCGTTAAACCGGCAAAAAATGCGGAACCGATCGCAAACCCTACCCAATTCATGTTTTTCCTCTAAAGTTTCTGCCTATTTTCCAGTATAATGTGCCCGCCTTTTTAACCAGGCTTTTAACCTATAGCCTAGGCATTTTATCACACAATGTTGTACGGCATTGATCCTTTCTTGTGATGTAAACAGGAATTGATCACGCCGTATTCACCACGGATAAACGGATTCATGAATCACAAAATTAAAATTCAAATTGCTTATGCCCTGCCAAATCATTATTATTTAAAAGCCTTTACGGTAGATGACGGCACAATGGTTCAAACAGCAATTTTGCAATCGGGAATCCTAACACAATTCACCGACATTGATTTACGCAACAATAAGGTGGGTATTTTTAGTCGCCCCGTGAAATTGACGGATTTGCTCAAAGAAGGCGATCGTATTGAGATTTATCGCCCACTCCTTGCCGATCCGAAAGAAATTCGGCGTAAACGCGCTGAAGAACAAGGAAAGAAAAATAAATCATCCTGATTGGGAAAGATCGCAAATCTCCCCCAATTTTAAGCGAGTTATTTGGGTGCCATCCTATAAGGTTCAAGTCGCAAGCCCAACCCATAATTATTCGGGCAAACGATTTGACCGCAACCTTGATTCAATTCTTGCTTATCCACGCTTGTCAACGATTCGCCGATGATTAGCCGATGAGCCAGTGAATCAAACCTGTTATTTCACAGCTTAATAAGGGATTCAAAATGAACAAGAACTGCCTTCCATTCGATATTACGCCAGAAATCTTTTTACGTGATTACTGGCAAAAAAAACCGCTCTTAATTCGTAACGGACTACCGGAAATTATCGGTCAACTTCTGCCCGATGATATTTTGGAACTTGCCCAAACAGATGAAGTTGTTGCGCGTTTAGTAAAACAACACGCTGAAGATCACTGGGAACTGCATAAAGCCCCATTATCCGCACAAGATTTTGAAAATTTGCCTGAGAAATGGTCTGTTTTAGTGCAAAATTTAGAACAATGGTCGCCAACTTTAGGTGGTCTTTGGAATAAATTTAGCTTTATTCCACAATGGCAACGTGATGATATTATGGTGTCTTTCGCGCCACAAGGCGGTTCTGTTGGAAAACACTATGACGAATATGATGTTTTCCTCGTTCAGGCCTATGGTCACCGACGCTGGCAGTTAGGTAAATGGTGTGACCCAACTACCGAATTCAAAGCCGATCAACCGATCCGTATTTTCGATGATATGGGCGATATCATTTTTGATGAAGTTTTAGCACCGGGTGATGTGCTTTATGTGCCTTCTCGCTTATCTCATTATGGCGTTGCACAAGATGACTGCTTAACCGTTTCTTTTGGTTTACGCTATCCGAATAGTGCCGATTTATTTGACAACCTTGAACAAAGCCTTTGCCATACAGATTTGGATGTCAGCGAATTAGCCATTCCGTTCCGACTTGCGCCACCTGTGCAAAACACCGGCGAATTAACCGCTGATTCCGTAAAAGAATTAAAACAGCAATTCTTGCAACAACTTGCACAGTCAACACAATTCGATCACTTATTCCAACACGCCTTGGCGACCACCGTCAGCCGCAGACGTTATGAATTGCTTGCCACGGAAGACATTGCCGATCTTGATGATGTTCGAGAAACCTTTGAGCAAGGCGGAAAATTGCTGCAAGACAATAACTGTAAGTTAGTTTATACCACAAGCCCTCTTCGTCTTTATGCCAATGGCGAATGGTTAGATGAATTAAGCCCTGCCGAAGCGGCAATTTTAAAACATCTCGCCGATGGTAAAGCCGTTGATTATGCTTTCTTGTGTCAATTAACCGACGCCGATAATGCTGTGTCGCTTGACGTATTATTTGACAGCATCTGCAACTGGTTGGATGACGGCTGGGCGTTGTTATACGAATAATCACTTATGGCCGATAACATTTATTCTGTCAGCCAACTCAATCAATCTGTGCGATTGATGTTGGAAAATCAGCTGGGTACCGTTTGGCTTACCGGTGAAATTTCTAACTTTAGCCAACCGGTTTCCGGTCACTGGTATTTAAGTTTGAAAGACGAAAACGCTCAGGTGCGTTGCGCGATGTTCCGCATGAAAAATCTGCGTGTAAGCTTTCGTCCGACCAATGGAATGCAAGTGTTGGTGCGTGCTAATGTGAGTTTGTATGAGCCTCGTGGCGATTATCAACTCATTATTGAAAGCATGCATTTAGCCGGTGAAGGGTTATTAATGCAGCAATTTGAAGCATTAAAACTGAAGTTAGCGGCAGAAGGGTTATTTGCCCAACATCTCAAAAAAAACCTACCGCACTTTAGCAAGGCGGTAGGGATTATCACGTCAAAAACCGGCGCGGCATTGCAGGATATATTACACATTTTGCAACGCCGCGATCCCAGCTTAAAAATCATCATTTATCCGACCGCCGTTCAAGGCAAAGATGCCGCCACTGACATTGCACAAATGATTGAACTGGCGAATCGACGGCAAGAAGTGGATGTCCTAATTGTCGGCCGTGGTGGCGGTTCCTTAGAAGATTTATGGTGTTTTAACGAAGAAATTGTGGCGCGTGCCATTTTTCATTCTCATCTTCCGGTGATTAGTGCGGTAGGGCATGAAACCGATGTCACTATTGCGGATTTTGTCGCTGATGTCCGCGCACCAACGCCTTCTGCCGCCGCAGAATTGGTCAGTCGAAATCAAACGGAATTATTACAACAACTTCAATATCGCCGGCAGCGTCTTGAAATTGCCCTAGATCGCCTCTTTGCAGAAAAGCAACAAAAGCTAAAACATCTGTCTTTGCGATTACATAATCAACATCCTCAGACGCAACTGCGTATTCAACAACAGCTCATCACGCAGTTAAGCCATCGATTACAACAAAGCTTACATCATCGTTGGCAAAAAAAGGCGGAAAATTTGACCGCACTTTCGATACGATTATATAAAAATCCGCTTCCATTACGCCTACAACAATACGAACAGCAACTTGCGCAGCTAAAAGTGCGGTTAAATTCTCACATGAATTTAACACTCAGTCTTCAGCAAAAACAGTTAGCACATTTGTGTGGCAAGCTGGATAGTTTAAGTCCGTTAAAAGTGTTGGCACGCGGCTACTCTATTACACAAAATCAACAAAATTTAACGATTCGTTCGCTAAAAGACGTGAATGTCGGCGAACACATAAAAACCCGATTAACCGATGGAAACATCATCAGCCAAGTCATCCGACGAGAAGAAAAAGAATGATATTTTTACTTGTCAGCTTGCCAACACCGTCAAAGAGAGGCATAAAGCACGTTTCAAAATGAATAAATCGGATTTTTATTTACCTTCATTCCTCACGCAAAGGAAAAATTATGCAACCTACTTTAATTGTAAGAAATCTCGGTATCCAAGATTATCAACATGTATGGCATAACATGCAGACGTTTACCGATAATCGCACGGCAGATACGCCTGACGAAATTTGGTTAGTGCAACATCCCTCAGTCTTTACTCAAGGTCAAGCCGGCAAACCGGAGCATTTATTGCAACGTACGGAAATTCCGGTGGTACAATCAGATCGTGGAGGACAAATCACTTATCATGGCTTAGGGCAACAAATTATGTATGTGCTGATTGATATTAAGCGCCATGAGAATTTAAATGTGCGTCAATTAGTGACCGCACTTGAACAATCGGTGGTGAAAACATTGGCAGATTATGGCATTGAAGGCTATCCGAAACCAGATGCACCCGGTGTGTATATTGATGGTAAGAAAATTTGTTCTCTCGGTTTGCGCATTCGCCATGGTTGTTCTTTTCACGGCTTAGCGTTTAATATCAATATGGATTTAACGCCTTTCCATCAAATTAATCCTTGTGGCTATGCAGGACTAGAAATGTGTCAACTGGCGGATTTCATTGGCAGTGAGCGGGCGGATTGCCACCAAGTTTCCCTCCAATTAGTTAAGCATTTTTCCACGCTGTTAGGGTATAATGTAACAAATCATTAACAGTCTTAGTGAATTACCGTTTAATCTCGTTACCCTTGCCATTTACTCGCAATATAAGGAATTTCAATGGGAACACCTTTTAAGATGGAGCGCGGCGTTAAATATCGTGATGCCGCCAAAACCTCTATTATTCCGGTAAAAAATATCGATCCTAATCAGGAATTACTGAAAAAACCGGAATGGATGAAAATCAAAATTCCCGCCAATGGCGCGCGAATTCAAAGTATTAAATCCGGTATGCGCCGCCACGGATTGCATTCTGTCTGTGAAGAGGCCTCTTGCCCGAACCTGCATGAATGTTTTAATCACGGTACAGCAACCTTTATGATTCTTGGGGCGATTTGTACCCGCCGTTGTCCGTTCTGTGACGTCGCACACGGCAAACCGCTTGCACCGGTTCCCGATGAGCCGCGTCAATTAGCGGAAACCATTCAAGATATGAAATTGCGTTATGTGGTGATCACTTCCGTTGACCGTGACGACTTACCTGATCGCGGTGCCGGTCACTTTGCCGATTGCGTACGCGAGATTCGTGCTTTAAATCCGAACATTAAAATTGAGATTTTGGTGCCGGATTTCCGTGGGCGCATTGAATTGGCATTGGAAAAATTAAAAGACAATCCGCCGGATGTGTTTAACCACAATTTGGAAAATGTACCACGTTTATATCGTGAAATTCGTCCGGGTGCGGATTATCAATGGTCGTTGCGCCTACTGAAAGAATTTAAAGCCATGTTCCCACATATTCCAACCAAGTCTGGATTAATGGTGGGTTTAGGCGAAACCAACGAAGAAATTTTAGAAGTTATGCAGGATTTACGTGATCATGGCGTGACCATGCTCACGATCGGTCAATATTTACAACCAAGCCGACACCATTTACCGGTTGCCCGTTATGTGCCTCCAGCAGAATTTGATATGTTCCGCGAAAAAGCACAAGCCATGGGCTTTGAACATGCGGCTTGTGGCCCGTTCGTCCGATCTTCCTACCATGCCGACTTGCAAGCCAGTGGCGGATTGGTGAAGTAACGTCCCCATTTAAGAAATAAAATAAATCTGCGCATTAATTCACTCGTCTTAATGCGCAGATTTTTTTATCTATTCTCTATGCGTAACAATATAACTCACTGTGTTGGCAAAAAATTCTTCCGTCCGGAAATGTCTATTTTCATATTTTTATTTTAGGTTTGGTCGTGCATCAAGATGCACGCTACGTACGAAATCGTGAATGTCTGAAAGGGGTAAATAACGTTCTGTGCATGGTCTGGTCGTGCATCAAGATGCACGCTACACATGAAATCGTGAATATCCGAAAGAGTTAAATAACGTTCCGTGGGCGGTTTGGTCGTGCATCAAGATGCACGCTACGTACTAAATTGTGAATGTCTGAAAGGGGTAAATAACTTTCCGTGCATGGTCTGGTCGCGCATCAAGATACACGCTACGTACGAAATCGTTACGGATCGAAGTTAATAAAAAAGACCGCAAAATTGCGGTCTTTCTAAGTTGGTGCTCTGGGCGAGACTTGAACTCGCACGACCTACGGTCACTACCCCCTCAAGATAGCGTGTCTACCAATTCCACCACCAGAGCTTAATTTGATAAGTTTTATTATTGAGGAATATCGCTATTTTTTGTATCTAACACAGCCGGTGCTTTTTTCTGTTGTTGCTGAATTTGTTCAGCTGTGCCGGATAAATCATCAAATGCACCTTGCTTCACATTATTTTTGTGTGAGTTGATGTTACCAATAACAATACTAATAATAAAGAAAATCGTTGCTAAAACTGCCGTTGTTCTAGAAAGGAAGTTACCTGCACCGGCTGCACCGAACACGGTACCGGATGCGCCACCACCAAAAGATGCACCGGCATCCGCACCTTTACCTTGTTGTAACAGGATAAAAGCGATAAGGGCAATGGAAACAACCAAATAAAGGATTAACAACGCTGAATACATTTTATCTTCTCTGATTTAGCAAATTCTAATGAAAAATAACGGCGCAGATATTAGCGAATATCTTAGTACTTCGCAAGTTATTTTATGTATTTTTACGCTATTTGGTGCAAATTCACTCAGTAAAAACATTTTGAAAAACGACCGCACTTTTAACCCTCATTCACTTTTCTTTGTTCTCGGCGCAGCCTTTTTCACGCTTTGATTATGCCGGCTTAACTCGCGTAAAGCGGAAAAATTAATGTAGTGCAATAATTCAGGCAAAAGCAGGGTGAGGTTTTGCATAAATTGCTGATAACTCGCCTGTTTACGGCTAATGCCATCAAGCTGTGACTCCCAATGTGCCGTCATGTCAGGCTGTGTTGCCACATCCGGCAAAGCGTTAATTAAGATTCGCCCCGCCTCGGTGCTGTGAATATTACGCCCTTTTTTATAGAGAAAACCACGTTTAAACAACAATTCAATAATGCCCGCACGCGTCGCTTCCGTGCCTAACCCATCAGTTTCACGCAAAATTTTTTTCAATTCTTTGTCTTGCACGAAACGAGCAATGCCTGTCATCGCAGAAAGCAAGGTCGCATCTGTAAAAGGTTTCGGCGGTTGCGTTTTTTTACTGACGATTTCACCTTTTTCGCAATGCAACATTTGCCCTTTTTTGACGACTGGCAGCAACGCATCTTGATGTTCATCGTCGTTGTCTTCTTTCCCCCAAAGCTGTTTCCAACCGGCAATTTGCAAATTACGCGCCTGCGCAATAAAAGTCCCGCCGGCAATATTCAAGGTGATTTTACATTTACGATATTCCGCGTCAGGACAGAACTGCATGAGGTATTGGCGGGCAATCAGAAAATAAATATGTTGTTCCGCCGGATTCAAACTCACCGGGCGGTTCTTTGCTGTCGGGATAATAGCATGGTGTGCTTCGACTTTTTTATCATTCCAACAACGATTTTTTTGTTCAGGATCGATAATTTCAGGCAAGGGCTGAAATGGAGTTAAATGGGTAGAAATGGCGTTCATCACCGCCATGCGATCCGCAAAATGTTCTTTTGGCAAATAACGGCAATCGGAACGCGGGTAAGTAATCAATTTATGGGTTTCATACAAACGTTGACAGGTATCCAGCACTTCCTGCGCGGACATCCCAAACCGCTTGGCTGCATCAATTTGCAACGCTGACAAAGAATAGGGCAACGGTGCCGTTTCTTTTTCCCGTTTATCCGAATAATCGGTCACTTCCGCCGGTTGGTCGGTAATGCGCTTCACCACATTTTCCGCCAACGCATGAGATAATACGCGCCCATCCTCGTCTTGATAATCTTCACAGGCTTTGCTCGGCTGCCACAACGCAGAAAAAAGTGCGGTAGCTTTCTTCGGTGTTTCTTCCTCTTTTGGGTCACGCACCCAAGCCAACACTTCAAAGAAATCCTTCGGTTGGAAATGCTCGATTTCTAAGTCACGGCGTACGATAAGGCCAAGTACGGGCGTTTGTACTCGCCCAACAGAAAGCACACCATTATAACCTGCCTGTCTGCCTCGAATGGTATAAGCCCGTGTCATGTTAATGCCATAGAGCCAATCGGCGCGCGCACGTGCCAACGCGGAGGTGGCAAGGGGCACAAAATCACGATTCGGTTGTAATTTTTTAATGGCTTTTTCTACCGCACTTGGGTTCAAGTCGCTGATTAAACAACGCTGAATGGCATTGCGTTTTTCAGGCGGTAAATTGAGATAACTGAACACTTCGTCCACCAGTAATTGCCCTTCACGATCTGGGTCACCAGCGTTGACGAGGATGTCCGCTTGCTGCACCAACTTTTCAACGGTCTTTAGCTGCTTATAGGTTTCTTTTTTCGGAATTAACTGCCACTTTTGCGGCACAATCGGCAAATCTTCTAAGCGCCATTGTTTGAAACGCGCATCATAGGCATCGGGTTCTGCTTGTTCCAGCAAATGCCCCACGCACCATGTCACACAATCGTTATCACCACATTTGATAAAGCCGTCACCGCGTTGATGCGGTTTCGGCAAAACATCCGCAATCGCGCGTCCAAGGCTCGGTTTTTCTGCTATAAAAAGTCGCATAAACAAGAAAACGCAGAGGAGAAAAAAGATTAGCCGATTTCGCGGCGGCCTAAGAAAGAATGGGTCAGCGTGGTGCCATCCACCATTTCCAATTCACCGCCCACCGGAATACCGTGGGCAATGCGACTGACTTTGACGTTTTGTTGCAAACACAATTCTGCAATGTAATTCGCCGTAGCATCGCCTTCGACAGTGGGATTTGTCGCCAAAATCACTTCCTTGAAGGATTCTGTTTGTAAGCGTTTCTGCAATAAATCCAAGCCGATCTCTCGTGGGCCAATGCCGTCCAATGGCGACAAATGCCCCATAAGCACAAAATAACGCCCGGAAAATTGCCCGGTTTGCTCAATGGCAAGAATATCTGCCGGCATTTCCACTACACAAAGCAACCCCGAATTTTGACGGCGAGGATTATTGCAAATATGACAAACCTCCTCTTCCGTGAAAGTACGGCAATGCTCACAATGCCCAATTTTTGACATAGCTTCCGTCAGCCCTTGTGCCAAACGCATACCGCCACTACGGTTACGTTGCAATAAATGATACGCCATACGTTGTGCAGATTTCGGGCCAACGCCCGGTAATACACGTAAGCTTTCGATCAAATTTTCTAACAAGGGACTGGTTTGCATAAGGTTCTCGGTGAATTGACTGAAAAAATAAACCGCACTTTAATCATAAAGTGCGGTAAGTTTTACGGACGTTTTTTAGAATGGCATTTTAAAGCCCGGCGGCAATGGCATACCGGCGGTAACAGACGCCATTTTTTCTTTTTGTAATTCTTCAGCACGGCGTACTGCATCATTAAATGCCGCAGCGATTAAGTCTTCCAGCATTTCTTTGTCGTCTTCCATTAAAGAAGGATCAATGTCAATACGACGGCAGTTATGCGCACCGTTAATCGTGATTTTCACCAGCCCTGCGCCTGACTCGCCAGTCACTTCTAATTGTGCAATTTCTTCTTGCATTTTTTGCATTTTTTCTTGCATTTGTTGAGCTTGTTTCATTAAACCGCCCAAACCGCCTTTTCCGAACATAGATTTTCTTCCCTTATTTACACAAAAAAGTGGTCGCATTTTAACGAAAAATTTCTGACTTGAAAACGATCAATTTCGGATTAAATTGCGCCCCACGGTGATTCATATTATTATCCGTTGCCTTAAAAATACACAGAAAAATAACCGCACTTTCCACTCTCAAGGAACATAAGGAAAATTATGGAAATCCGACACTACATCACCACGGCTGTCGCCATACTGGTCTTACAATTCATGCTGTTCGGTTTTAGCCGTACCCTCGGCTGGCTGTTTAATCTCAACCCAAAAACACGCACCAAGCTGACTATCATCCTCTTTTTGCTCTTTAATGCTCTGATTGCAACCGCCCCCTTGCGTCTGTATGCCGAAAGTTTTCGCGTCAGTGCCTTGCTTCTCACTTTATTGCTCTTTTCCACGTTTAGCAGTGCCATCGTAGGCATACTGCATCGCTTTTTTAAACCGTGGGATAACGCGCTAAAATTACTCTATCCGATACTCTTTTTAGGATTTATTGGACTGGGTTTATATAACGCTTACACACCAGTGATACGTCATTATCAAGTCAAGCTGGATAAACCCATGCAACCTTTACGCATTGGTATGGCAAGCGATTTGCATTTAGGGCATTTGTTTGGTTCAACACAGTTAGATACGTTGGCTGGCATCATGCGGCAGGAAAAAGTAGATATTATTTTGCTCCCCGGCGACATTATGGATGATAACGTCAACGCCTATTTAGCAGAAAAAATGCAACCGCATTTTGCCAAACTGCAAGCTCCGCTTGGCGTGCATGCTACATTGGGAAACCATGATTTCTTTGGCGATCAACAACGCATTGAAGCAGAAATGCGCAAAGCAGGGATCATTCCCGTGATGGATGAAAGTGTCGTGATTGATGGACGTTTTACCCTCATTGGGCGCAATGACGACCTTGTAAAAAACCGACCAACGACGGCGCAATTACTGAAAGGCGTCAACACGGCATTACCGGTGATTCTAATGGATCATCGTCCAACAGAGATTGAACAACACGCCAATTTACCGATTGATATTCAGCTTTCCGGCCACGCTCATAATGGACAAATTTTCCCGGCAAATTTTATTGTTAAACTGATTTATCGCTTAAGTTACGGCTATGAAAAAATCAATCAAGGGCACTTTTTTGTCACGTCAGGTTATGGCTTTTGGGGCGTACCGATGCGATTAGGGTCGCAATCAGAAGTGATGATTATCGACCTGGTCGGACATTAAAAAAAGAACTATTCTCAATACCGAGCCCTGTGTATAATTTACCCCATTACACTTATGTTTTTATAATGACAGAGGACTCGGAAATGAAAAAATTCGTCAAAGCAACCCTTACTTCTCTTTTTCTTATGGCTTCTGTGACGGCAAATGCAGTGACCGTCACCGATGCTAAAGGTGAATTCACTATAGATAAAACCCCAAGTCGCATTGTCGCGTTAGAATATTCTTTCGTTGATGCCCTTGCTCAAGTTGGTGTTAGCCCGGTCGGCGTTGCCGATGACAACGATAAAACCCGCATTTTGCAGGAAGTGCGCGATAAGATTCAACCTTGGCAATCTGTCGGTACCCGTTCACAACCAAGTCTTGAAGCCATTGCCGCATTAAAACCCGATTTAATTATCGCTGATCCTTCCCGTCATACAGCAGTTTATGAAGAATTAAAAAAAATTGCCCCGACCATGATGTTTGACTCCCGCCATGAAAGCTATCAGGAGAATCTTGATACGGCACAAAAAATCGGTGATATTGTCGGTAAAGGCAGTGAAATGAAATTGCAAATTGATAAACACAATAAAATTGTCGAAAGCATTGCGCAAAATATCAATGTGAAAGGCAAAAAAGCAATTTTCGGCACCTCCCGCGAAGACAAATTCAATTTACAAAATGACAGTGGTTATGTCGCTAGCTTCCTTGGTGTTCTAGGTTTTAACTCACCAAAATTACCAAACGCCACTCAAGCCTTTGCTGAAATCAATCTTGAGCAATTAGTGATGGAAAAACCGGACTATATGTTTATCGCCCACTATCGCCAAGAAAGTATCGCCCGCAAATGGGAAGCTGAACCTTTATGGCAAGCCATTCCTGCCGTAAAAGCCAAACATGTATTTAGCGTCAATGCCGATATGTGGGCGCGCGGACGCGGCATTACAGCCAGTGAGATCATGGCAAAACAAGTTGAACAATTCGTTAATCAAAAATAATGTTTGGTACGGCTTTTCGTTGGGGCTTTCCCCTGCTAGGACTGGCTTTCCTGTTATGGGGAAGCCTGTTTTTATACTACCCTATTGAAATTTCACCATTAGATGCGCTAAACGCCTTTTTCCCCAATGGCGATGAATTGGCCAAGATCACCGTGGTCGATTTACGTTTCCCGCGGGCGTTAGTGGCAATCGCATTAGGCGCCAATTTGGCGGTAGCCGGGGCATTATTACAAACCATCACCCGCAACCCACTGGCCTCACCAACGCTACTAAGCGTCAACTCCGGCGCAAGTTTGGCCATGGTAACGGCGAGTGCCATTAGCCCGGCCTTATTATCAGGCTACAGCATTGCCTTGGTGGCAAGTATCGGCGGTGGAATCAGTTGGTTGGTTGTAATGTTGATCAGCAATGCGTGGAAAGACAGTAGTGGCGATCGCAGTCGCGTGATTTTGGCGGGGATTGCCGTGTCGTTATTGTGTACTGCTCTCACCAAATTAGTCTTAATTATGTCGGAAGATCATGCCTTTGGCGTAATGAGTTGGCTTGCCGGCGGCATTTCTCACGCCCGTTGGAACGAATGGCACGCTATTTGGCCGTTTCTGCTATCGAGCGCTCTCTTTTGCCTCTTCTTTGCCAGCCGCTTAAATTTACTCAATTTAAGCGACGAATCCGCTCAATCCTTGGGAATTAACCTGTTCCGTCTGCGTTGGTATGCCAATATCATGGCATTATTAATTGTGGGTTCAGCCGTTAGCGTAGCCGGCCCGGTCGCCTTTATCGGTTTGTTAATTCCACACTTAGCACGTTATTGGATCGGCTATGATCTACGAAAATCATTACCCATGTCCATGTTATTAGGCGCCATTTTAATGTTGGCGGCTGATACCGTTGCCCGTGCTGTTGATTTCCCAAGTGAGGTGCCTGCCGGCGCCATTTTGGCCTTAATCGGTGCACCAATCTTTGTCTTATTTGCCAGAGGAAAACACTAATGCGCTGTTCTCATTCAGGATTCCGTGCAATCGGCTTTTACTTATCGGCACTCTGTACGGTCGTGCTATTATTTGTATTAAGCATTCGTTACGGCACTTACACGCTATCCTTTGATGAAATTAGCCAGGCTTTTCACCCTGACGATAAAAACTATTTCACTTTAATGGAATACCGTCTGCCACGCGCGCTACTCGCCATTATTATCGGCGGCGCATTGGCCATTTCCGGGGGATTGGTGCAAAGTGTCGTGCGTAATCCGTTGGCCTCTCCTGATATTTTAGGAATCAATAACGCTGCCGGTTTGGTCGCCGTTACCGTATTAATCTTCCTACCGAATTTAGCCTTTTACTGGCTACCGATTTTCGCCTTTATCGGCGGTGTCCTGTCTTTCATTTTGTTATGGATGATATGTGGTTTTAACTTCCGCCCGATCAAAATGGCCATTATCGGCGTAGCACTTTCTGCCCTATGGGCGGCAATCAGCCATTATTTAATGCTAACTAATCCGGTAGAAATCAACACGGCTATGCTTTGGCTAACCGGAAGTTTGTGGGGCAGAAGTTGGGCTTATGTCAATGTCGTTTTGCCTTGGTTGTTGGTGTTATTGCCGTTACCATTTATTTTCTGTCGAGATTTGGACACCTTAGGTTTAGGTGAAAACAAAGCGGCCACCTTGGGAGTAAGCGTAAATAAAACGCAAATCTTGGTATTAGTGCTGGCTGTTGCGCTTTCCACCACAGCCGTCGCCATTTGCGGCCCCATCGCATTTCTCGGCTTAGTTGCACCGCACTTAGCACGCAAATTGGTCGGTGGACGCCACCGCACATTATTGCCGGCGTCCATGCTAATCGGCACGTTGTTGTTACAAATTTCCGATATTTTAGCGCGGGTTATCGATCCGCCAACAGAACTGCCCGCCGGTATTCTCACCGCCATTATCGGCGCCCCTTACTTCTTCTATTTATTGATGAGAACGAAATAATGAGCATTGAGATCAATAAGTTACAATTAGGCTATCAAGATAAAACTATCGTACGGGATTTATCTCTCAGATTTCCGAGCAACCAAATCATTGCCTTAATTGGCCCGAACGGGTGCGGCAAATCCACAACACTAAAAGCGGTGGCCCGTTTACTCAAGCCACGTCTAGGCACAATTACTCACAAAGGCAAAGATATTTGGCAAAGCACACCGAAAGAATATGCCAAACAATTAGCGTTCTTGCCACAACAACATTTGGTGCCGGAAGGCATTAAAGTACGTGAATTAATTGCTTACGGCCGTTCGCCTTATTTGAATTTATGGGGCAAATTGAGTGATAAAGATGAGCAATTAGTGGCTTGGGCTATGGAGCAAACCCACACTACAGAATTGGCGGAACATTTGGTATCGGATTTATCCGGCGGGCAACAACAACGGGTTTTCTTAGCCATGACATTAGCGCAAGATGCAGAGCTTGTTCTGTTGGATGAACCCACCACTTATTTGGATCTCAACCGCCAGGCAGAACTCATGGGCATGATGCGTCAAATGCAACAAAACGGCAAAACCGTCATTACGGTACTCCACGATTTAAATCAGGCTTGTCGTTATTGTGATTATTTAATCGTTCTCAAAGACGGCAACCTTATGGCCCAAGGGACGCCTGACGAAGTGATGACAGAGGGGCTGTTAAAAGAGGTGTTTGATTTAGAAGTAGTGATTCACCGCGATCCAATTAGCCAAACACCCATGTTTATTTTGAAGTAAACAAAAGTGCGGTCATAATCTGGGGGCAAGTATGATAAGTTGCCCCTATTCGCACTTTCTAAAATCATATTCTGTAATCACATTCTATTATGTCATTTCGCTATAAAACCCCATTCATTTTTTGTCTCACTTCCGTTAAAATAGTTGAGAATTGTTTTCAATCACATATACCAAGGAGGCTTATGATGTTAAAAAAAGCATTGTTAACACTCACCTGTATTGCGATGGCAACGTCCGCATTGGCAAAAGAGGTTACGATTCCCACGGCACGCGGTGATGTCACGTTAAGTGCGCCGCCCGCCAAAATAGCAGTGTTTGATACCGGCAGTTTGGATACATTGCAAGCCTTAGGTGTGAAAGTGGATGGCGCAGCAGATGTGGCAAAACTCCTTCCGTATCTGAAACCAACCTTAGATTCGGCAAAAAATGTCGGTACTATTTTTGAGCCCAATTTAGAGGCTTTAAATGAATTAAAACCAGACTTAATTATTGTCGGCACCCGCACGGCGAAAAAATTTGATGATGTCAGCGCTATTGCAAAAACGATCGATTTAACCGATAACGGCGATAAATTAGTGGAAAGCGGCATTCAACGCATTGACAGTTTCGGTCGTTTATTTGATAAACAAGCGGCAGCAGACAAGTTAAAAGGTGAATTGGAAACCTTATTAAAAGACACTAAAGCCGCCGTGAAAGACAAAGGCAACGGTTTAATTATTTTAGTCAACGGTGGCAAAATTTCCGCATTCGGTAGCGGTTATCGTTTAAGTTTTATTCATGATGAACTTGGCGTACCAATGGCGGATCCGAGCATTAAAGGTACCGGTCATGGCCAACCGGCGAGCTTTGAGTTTATTGAAAAAACCAATCCTGACTGGTTGTTTGTGTTAGATCGCATTTCTGCTATTGGCGAAGAAGGTAAAACCGCCAAAGAAGTATTGGATAATGAATTGGTTCGTCGCACTAAAGCCTGGAAAAACGGTAATGTCATTTATCTCAGTAGCGCTTCCTACTTAGCGCCGGGCGGTGCGGAACAATTAAAAACGGACTTAAACGCGATTAAAACCGCTTTCGAGAAAAAATAATCATGCTTATCGTTCTCTTCATTGTGTCAAACTAAGACAATAATGAAGAGAACTTTTTATTGCCTAAAAAAACGCTATGTCGAATATTTTTACCCTAAATCGGATAAATTTTTTCATTCTTGTATTACTCGCCGCATTAAGCATTACCGTGGGCGTAGCCGATTTCCATTGGTCTCAATTTTTTTCTCAGCCGGAACAAATGCAAGTCCTGTTAGTCAGTCGATTGCCTCGTACCTTCGCCGTGATTTTAGTGGGAGCGACTCTTGGCGTGGCAGGCATGGTATTACAAATTGTCTTAAAAAATCGCTTTATTGAGCCGGGCATGATCGGCGCCAGTCAAAGCGCAGCATTGGGGATTTTATTAACCAGCCTGTTATTTCCAAGCGCCGCCTTGCTTATCAAAATGTCCTTCGCCACCGTCTCCGCACTCATTGGCATGGGCATTTTCACCTTATTGTTACAGCAATTGCCGCCACATCAACGTCTCATGGTGCCGTTGGTGGGGATTGTGTTCGGCAATATTATTGAGGCGATGACCACCTTTCTTGCCTACGAAACAGACAGCTTACAAACCTTGTCCATTTGGTTTTCCGGCGATTTTTCCGGCATCTTGGCAGGACGTTATGAATTATTATGGCTTACCGCCGCCCTTGCTGTGGTGGTTTATATTATGGCCGATCGTCTGAGCATTACCGGACTGGGGAAAAATATCAGTACCGGCTTAGGGATTAATTATCGTCAAATGACGTGGTTTGCGTTAATTGTGGTGGCGATGATTACTGCGGTAGTCGTAGTCACCGTTGGGCAAATTCCCTTTATCGGCCTGGTTGTACCGAATATTATTTCCCGCTTAGCCGGTGACCGATTACGCCAAAATCTGCCTTCGGTTGTATTGCTCGGCGCCAATTTGGTCTTGATTTGCGACATTATAGGTCGAGTCATTAACGCACCTTATGAAGTACCAATTTCGACCATTTTCGGCATTGTCGGCACATTGATTTTCCTCTATTTGTTATTTAAGGGGAAACCCAATGCAAAATAATCGTGTCATGTTATTACTCGGTGCCTTACTCACGCTTGCCTGCGCCTTTTTTATGACCTATCACGCCAATGGTAACTGGGATTTCATTTTGCCGTTTCGTGGAAAGAAACTGTTGTTATTGCTGATAATGGCTTACACCATTGGCATATCTACATTACTGTTCCAAACCCTAACCAATAACCCGATTCTAACCCCCAGCATTTTAGGCTTTGATTCCTTATATTTATTGGTACAAAGCATTTTAGTGTTTCTCTTCGGCGGGATTGGATTTACACAACTCAATGTGGCCGGCAAATTTGCTTTTGAAACTTTGCTTATGTTGCTTGGCGCACTCCTGTTATTCCGTACACTCAGCAAAAACAATAGCGATCTCGCCCGCATGATTTTGGTGGGGATTATTTTCGGGGTGCTTTTCCGCAGTGTAAATAACCTGCTACAGCGCATGATCGATCCTAATGAATTCGCCGTTGCACAAGGATCTTCCTTTGCCAGTTTTAACACGGTGAACCCAACCTTATTATGGATTGGTACTGTCATTACATTGGTCAGCGCCCTGTGGATTTGGCAACAACGTTTTAAATTAGATGTACTCCTACTGGGGCGTGAACGCGCTATCGGATTAGGCTTGGAATATCATCAATTCAGCCGCCAATTACTCATTTGCTGCGCATTTTTAGTGTCAATTTCCACCGCACTTGTGGGACCGATTCTGTTTTTAGGCTTATTGGTTTGCGCCATCGTCAATGCCATCAGCCCGACCATGCACCACAGCATTCGCATCCCAATGACGTTTATGGTGTCGACCATCACGCTAGTGAGCGGTCAAGCCGTATTTGAACAGGTAATGAAGATGCAGGGTGTGCTTAGCGTAGTTATCGAATTTGTCGGTGGATTGGTGTTTATTTATTTGATGTTAAGACGGGCAAAATAAAGGAATGTCTTGTGATAAAAATTGAAAATATAACCTATAAAATTAATCAAGCGACGATTTTAAATAACATTAATCTCACCATCCCAAACGGTGGCATTACCGCATTGATCGGCGCTAATGGTGCCGGTAAATCCACGCTACTCTCTTTGGTTGCGCGCTTAAATCCGATTCAACAAGGGCAAATTTGGCTAAATGATATGGATATTGGCACCACGCCATCACGCACAATTGCGCAAAACCTGGCAATTCTGACCCAAGATAACGTGATTCATAGTCGCATTACGGTAAAAGATCTGTTGATTTTCGGCCGTTACCCACACCATCAAGGGCGTCCAACGGAAGAAGACAATGCCATCATCCGCGATGCCTTACAACGTTTTGAATTAGCCCCCTTAGCTAATCGTTTTCTTAGCGAACTTTCCGGCGGTCAACGTCAACGCGCCTTAATTGCCATGACGTTCTGTCAAAAAACCGATCATGTGCTACTTGATGAGCCGTTAAATAATCTGGATATGTTCCACGCCCGCGAGCTGATGCGCTTGCTACGCCAACTGACCGATGAACTGGCACTGACTACCGTTATGGTGGTGCATGACATCAATATGGCAGCCGCCTATGCCGACACCATTGTTGCCATGAAAAACGGTGAAATTGCCATGATTGGTACACCGGAAGAAATCATTACCCAAGAAAATTTAAAAACGGTTTTTAATTTGGAAGCGGAAGTGTTAAGCCATCAGAGCAAAAGACTGGTCGTACATCATATGTAGTAGATTAGTTGAAAAGTGCGGTAGATTTTCATCCTGTTTTAAAACAGCCCAAAAATTCACCGCACTTTAAGGGAGAAGTCTTTATCTTTCTGCCTTTAATAATCCGGAAGAACCTTCCGAATAATCTTTCGGCTGATCATCCGATACGGCTGTCGAAGTCTCATCTGCGCCACCCACATTCTGCGCTTGGAACAACGCCTTCTCATCTAATTCAGGCAATAATTGAACAGAAGCGCCGGCAAAATGCTGATATAAATGTTGATAATCCTGCGCTAACGTTTTTAAGAGATTTGCGCTTTCTGCAAAATGTTTTTCAAGTTGCTGCTTTTGATTCTCTAATTGTGCTTTTAATTGGCGTAATTCCGTTTCGGTTTTCACCTGTTTTTTCACAGAACCTTTGGTAAAACGCAATAAAAAATACCCTATCGCGAATCCCACAACCAAACCAAGTAACGCGGCTCGCCACATCTCCGGTGTCCAAGATTGCATACATCACTCCTTTATCATTGAATAGAAAAAAATCGCTATTATCATAGCTTGAACGTTTTTATATTTCTATGGGCAAGATCACATAACGATAATATTATGCATACTGTTTTAGCCACGCTCTCAGTTTTTCCACATCCTCTTGCCATTCTTCGCTCAGTTGTTGGCACCAAAGGGCAATATTCTCCTCCCATTGTGCCGTCTCGGCATTTTGTGAGAGTGATGCAATTTCCTGCAAGCGTTTTAAACCAACAGAAGCCAACGCACCTTTAATTTTATGCGCCGAGGAAAGCACATTGACTTTCAATGCCGGATCCTGCAAATAGGCTTGATAGGCCTGCTGTAATTCAATGGCGTATCCTGCCATGGTTTGTTCAAATAAGGTGAGATTATCTTGCACAAATTTCACCCCCAGCATTTCCACCAATTCGCCCAACATTTTCGTATCAAAATCGGCAGAGGCTTGGGGTTGCTTGGTGTCGGTGAGTTCAAATTGCGTGATTTCTTCGCCGAAATAATCGAACAGACACTGATTCAACTCATCCAACGACAGCGGTTTGTGAATGACATCATCCATGCCTTGCGCGACATATTCTTCTTTTTTCTGCACCACATTTGCCGTCAAGGCAATGAGCGGTGGCAGGAAATCATAAGTGCCATTTTCATAGTTTTGACGTAAGTGATGGGCAATATCAAAGCCTGACATATCCGGCAACTGAATATCCAAAAACACCAAATCATAATAATTTTGCTCAAATTTTTCGATCGCCTGCGCACCGGTCATCGCAACATCAATTTGGTAACCCAATTTTTCCAGCAAGGATTTCGCGACCACCACATTCACTTCAATATCTTCCACCAACAAGATATTAAGCTTTAATGGCAACTTGCTGTCGTTTTCTGACGGACGAAAAGCCTCTTCTGCCTTAAACGTTAACAAAAAGGTGGAACCCTGCCCCATTTTGCTGGTAACGGTTAAATCACCTCCCATTAATTTAGCTATAGCTTTGGACACCGATAACCCAATGCCGCTCCCCAAGGATTTATTACGGTTAGAACTCACTTGATAATATAGCTCAAAGATTTTTTCTAAATCGGCTTCACCAATGCCAATGCCCGTATCCGTCACGCGAATCGCAAATTCATTATTAGCGATTTGCTCAACCGATAAGGTTACACTGCCTTGTTGGGTAAATTTCACTGCATTGGTAATCAAGTTCCATAAAATTTGATTTAACCGCACGCCATCCAACATCAGCCAGTTTGGCAAGGTTGGCGGGCAATCTAAGTGAAATTCAAGACGTTTTTCTTCCGCCATTAATACAGCGAAATTGCTAATGTCATTGAGCAAGGCATAAAAATCCGTTTCTTTGCAATGCAATTCAATACGGCGGGCATCAATTTTTTCTAAATCAATAATATCGCTGAAAATATGCGACAAAGAAATCGCACTGCTATTGATGGTTTTTAAATAATTGCGTTGGCGTTCGGTGGGGTGCTCTTCCAACAAAATGCGGCTTAATCCGATAATGCCGTTTAACGGGGTGCGCAACTCGTGGCTGATCGTTGTCATTAAGGTGGTTTTGTCTCGGCTAATTTTCTCCACTTTGTCTAACGCTGCCGACAAACGACTTTCGACTAAAAGTCGCTCTTTTACTTCGCTTTTCAGTTCTGAAACAGAATGGGAAAGTGCCTGGCGAGAATATTCCAGCTTTTCCACCAATAACGTAAAAAAATAAATCACAAAAGGTGCCGAAATCATCCCAAATACAATAGAGCGAAGTAAATCTTGCCAGTAAATTTTTCCGACAAAAATCAGGCTGAGCACCATTTGGGTACACAACGCCAAAATCGCCAAAATCATCACGCCTAACAACGAGAAACGGATTTTCCCTAAACGAACGACCCATTCCACATAGCGATGGGCAAAACTGCCAAAATGTTTGATTTTTTTCATAAGAATCCATAACAAAAAATAATGTGCATTGTACCTGAATTGCGCCATTTACGCGGAAAAGTTTTCTTACTGCACGAAAGTGCGGTCAACAAACACCTGAAATATTGACCGCACTTTTGCGCCCACTTCACGCAATTCTTCCTAACAATAGCGATAAAAATCAAGTACAATACGGCAATTCTATTTTGCTGCAAAAAAGGATAAGACCATGGCGCGCAAACCGGCTGAAAAAAACGAACCGGATTTTGAAAATACCTTAAAACAACTGGAAGAAATCGTCTCCCGTTTGGAAAATAACGACCTTTCTCTTGAAGAGGCATTAAAAGATTTTGAACAAGGCATCAAGCTGGCTCAGTTAGGTCAAGAACGCTTACAGCAAGCGGAACAGCACATCCAAATTTTGTTACAAAAAAACGAAAGTGCCAAACTCAGCGATTATCAAGCGGAAGAATAACGGGGCGGCAATGTATCAGTTCTCAGAAGATTTACAGCAAGTTCAGCAGCGAATTAATCACTTTTTAGCAGAGCAATTTGCCCACCTCGATAGCGCGCCCGCGCCTTTAGCTGACGCCATGAAATATGGCTTATTGTTGGGCGGAAAACGCATTCGCCCCTTTTTAGTTTATGCCACCGGCAGAATGCTCGGTGCCGATTTAGCGCAGCTTGATTATGCAGCAGCCGCCATTGAAGCCATTCATGCTTATTCATTGATTCATGATGATTTGCCTGCCATGGACGACGACGAATTACGTCGTGGCCACAAAACTTGTCACATTGCGTTTGACGAAGCCACCGCGATTTTAGCCGGTGATGCGTTGCAAGCCTTTGCCTTTGAAATCTTAACGGAGATTCCAGCGCTATCGGCGGAACAAAAGCTGGCGCTCATTAAAACCTTAAGTGCCGCCTCCGGTGTCAAAGGCATGTGCTTAGGGCAAAGTCTGGATTTAATATCAGAACACAAAATCATCAGCCTGCAAGAATTAGAACACATCCATTTAAATAAAACTGGTGCCTTGCTCACTGCAGCCCTCACTATGGGCTTTATTTGCTCGCCTCATTTTGCAGACAAGGCTTTAGCACAACCGCTGGAACGCTACACCACGGCAATTGGGCTCGCCTTCCAAGTACAAGATGATATTTTAGACATTGAAGGCGATAGCGAAACCATTGGCAAAACGGTCGGCTCCGACTTGACGGCAGATAAAAGCACTTATCCGAAATTATTGGGGCTGGAAGGTGCCAAACAAAAAGCACAAGAACTTTACGAAATGGCATTAGCCGAACTGAGAGATTTACCTTTTGATACCACCGCACTTTATGCGTTGGCGGAATTTATCATTAAACGAAAAAGCTAATCCGCCCTCAAAAGTGCGGTGGAAATTAACGCTGTTTTTAGCGTGCTGAGATAGAAATTTAACGTTGGAATTGATTACCCTTTATGCAAAATTACCCCCTTTTATCCTTAATTAATTCACCTGATGATTTGCGCTTGTTAAACAAAGAACAACTCCCTCAAGTGTGTCGAGAGCTACGCGAATATTTGTTGGAATCGGTGAGTCAAAGTAGCGGACATTTAGCGTCCGGTTTAGGCACGGTGGAACTGACCGTTGCGCTGCATTATGTCTTTAAAACGCCTTTCGATCAGTTAATTTGGGATGTGGGCCATCAAGCCTATCCTCATAAAATCTTAACCGGTCGTCGTGACCAAATGTCGACGATTCGACAAAAAGGCGGGTTACATCCCTTCCCTTGGCGTGGTGAAAGCGAATTTGACGTGTTAAGCGTAGGACACTCTTCCACCTCGATCAGTGCAGGATTAGGTATTGCCATTGCTGCAGAACGAGAAAATGCCGGAAGACAAACGGTTTGTGTCATCGGTGACGGCGCCATTACGGCAGGTATGGCATTTGAGGCATTAAATCACGCCGGCGCGTTGCACACCAATATGTTGGTGATTTTAAATGATAACGAAATGTCTATTTCGGAAAATGTCGGTGCATTAAACAACCATCTTGCCCGAATTTTCTCCGGTTCGTTCTACTCTACCGTGCGCGACGGTAGCAAAAAAATTCTCGACAAAGTGCCAACGGTGAAAAACTTTATGAAAAAAACCGAAGAACATATGAAAGGCGTGATGTTCTCACCGGAAAGTACCTTATTTGAAGAATTGGGTTTCAACTATATCGGCCCTATCGACGGACACAATATTGATGAATTAATCGCGACATTGAGCAATATGCGCGATCTAAAAGGCCCTCAATTACTCCACATAAAAACCAAGAAAGGCAAAGGCTATACCCCGGCAGAAAACGACCCTATCGGTTTCCATGGCGTGCCAAAATTCGACCATTTAAGCGGTCAGTTACCAAAATCCAATGCCACCCCAACCTATTCCAAAATTTTCGGCGATTGGTTGTGTGAAATGGCAGAACGAGATCCAAAACTTATCGGGATCACCCCGGCAATGCGCGAAGGTTCCGGCATGGTGGAGTTTTCTCAACGTTTCCCACAACAGTATTTTGATGTGGCGATTGCTGAACAACACGCAGTGACCTTTGCAGCCGGTTTGGCGATTGGTGGATACAAGCCTGTGGTCGCGATTTATTCAACTTTCTTGCAACGCGCTTATGACCAACTGATTCATGATGTCGCCATTCAAGATCTGCCGGTTCTCTTTGCTATTGACCGTGCAGGCATTGTCGGTGCCGATGGTCAAACTCACCAAGGTGCATTTGATATCAGTTTCATGCGCTGTATTCCAAATCTTATCATCATGACACCAAGCGATGAAAATGAATGCCGCCAAATGCTTTATACCGGTTACCATTACGGTAAGCCTGCCGCCGTGCGTTATCCACGCGGAAATGCCGTAGGCGTTACCCTAGAACCGTTACACCCCTTGGAATTGGGGAAATCAAAGCCTGTTCGTGAAGGTAAAAAAATCGCCATTTTAAATTTTGGTACGCTTTTACCAAATGCCTTGGTTGCCGCGGAAAAACTGGATGCCACCGTGATTGATATGCGGTTTGTCAAACCGTTGGATATCGCCCGTATTAACGAGATTGCCAACAGCCATGAACTCATGGTGACATTAGAAGAAAATGCGATTCAAGGCGGTGCCGGAAGTGCGGTGGCGGAAGTATTAAATCAGCAGCAACACCAAGTGAAATTATTGCAATTAGGCTTACCAGATTTCTTTATTCCGCAAGGATCGCAAGCAGAAACGCTCACTGATTTAAAATTGGATGCTGCTGGCATTGAACAGCAAATCGTAGATTTTCTGGCTGGGAAATAACTCTTCCAATCAAAAACGACAGAGAATTCAATCTCTGTCGTTTTTCTTTTGGGTCGCTATTGAAAAAAACAAAGAAATTTTCGCTTTTCGTTGAACTATTTTTCAGATGTTCAGTCTTAACAAATGCTAGTGCGCTGCAAATGCAGTCGTCTTTTAACGTTTTCTTATATTTAAGACCTCCCCGCTATTCAGAAATTGGATAGCGGTTTTTTCTTTTTTGGGAAAAAGGAAACGAGGAAAAGGAAAAAGTGCAGTCGATCTCTGACAGATTTTAAGTCAAGGAACAATAACAATCCGCACGTAAAACGTGCGTTTTTTAGGCTCCCCTATAAGGATCTATACTTCACAAGCCTCTCAAGGGGCTTGTGAAAACTGACAACCGTGTTTATTTTCATATCACTATTTTAGTGAATCGTAGCGTGCAACTTGTTGCACGAAATCATGAATGCCCGAAAGAGTTAAATAACGTTCCGTGCGTAATTTGGTCGTGCATCAAGATGCACGCTACGCATGAAATCGTGAATTACACATCGAGGTTAATCTTTTAATAAAAAAGCCATTAATACTGTATTAATGGCTTATTAATGTTGAATTTTGGAGTTTGCGCTTATCGGCTGCCTTCTTCAATCACACGTGGAAACAGAATATTATTTTCCGTATGAATGTGCATCATTAAATCATCCATAAATTCTTTAATGCCGCTATAGAGTGCACGCCAAGTATTGCAAGCATCTGCCGGTGGCGTTAAGTTATTGGTCAAGGCTTTTAGCACCTCTAAATGTTCGCCATGTTCGGCGTGTTCATGTTCCATCACCTGAATCGGCATTCTTGCCATGGCGTAATTGCCCATCTTGATCATTGGAAATAAAATTTGCTCTTCTTTCATCATATGGCTGCTTAAATCAGCATAAACATTGTGTAATTCAGCTGCCACACCGACCGGGCAATCATCACGATCACCATGTACAGATTCTACGCGTTCAGCCAACACAATAAGTTCTTGTAGCTGAGCACGATGACGCTCATGATAACGATGAATAATATGATCGATGATTTCGGCATAAGGTGCAGTCAACCAACGTTGCTCATCGTCTTGCTGTTTACTCTCTTGTAGTTCGGTTAAACGCGCTTCGATTTCCGCTAAATTTAAATTTCTCTCTGCTACTGCAGCACCTAATGTATCGGCACCACCACAACAAAAATCTAAATCATACTCACGTAAAAGTGCGGTAGATCCTGGAATTGAAATCGCAATTTCACTTAATTTCTTATCGGCAAAAGACATTCTAATTTCCCCCATAATGTGTTAATAACAAAAACCTAGCAAAATAGTAAACTATTCTCTAAAAAGATAAAGGGCTTTTTTAAAAAAATTTGTTTTATATGATTCAGGTCAAAGGTCATACCTTAAAATGGGAAGACGGAAAAAGTCGAAAAGCGGTATCCTAAATAGCACCACTTTACAAGGACACACCATGAACCGTTTATTGACCACGCTATTTGCCGTATGGCTACCTCTTTCAACCCTTGCCTTAGAAAAAGAAGCCCGTGAAATGCCGAAAGGCGGAATTGATAAAGCTCTATTGGGACAAATTTTATTTTTTGACAATAACCTTTCTTTTCATGGCAATCAAAGCTGCTCCAGTTGTCACAGCCCGGATACCGCCTTTGTTGACTTACGGGAAAACAGTGCAGACAAAATGGTCTCGCAAGGCGATGATCCAAAACTGTTCGGCACACGCAATGCACCAACCATGCTTTATGCCAGCTACGCACCTGAATTTCATTATGATGAAAAAATTCAAGATTATGTAGGCGGTCAATTCTGGGACGGGCGAGCCAAGAACTTAGCTGAACAAGCGGGCGGGCCACCAATCAATCCGGTGGAAATGGGGATGCCAGACAAACTTTCTGTCGCTAAACGGATCTACAATACGCCGATGTATTTCATGCTCTTAACCCAACATTATGGCGAAGCCACATGGGACAGCGTAGATAGCGTTTATGCCGCGATGGAAAATGCCCTTGCCGTATTCCAAAAAGAAAAACGCTTATTACATCCTTTTGATAGCAAATACGACAAATCGTTGCAGGGTAAATATGCGATGACTGCGCAAGAAAAGCGCGGCCGGCAGTTATTCTTTGATAACACCAAAACCAACTGCAGCAACTGCCACCAAGCGCAACATGCCGAACATAAAGAAGAAACCTTCACGAATTATCGCTATTACAACATGGGTGTGCCGAAAAATCAGCGTTTAATCGCGCATAATCAGCTCAGCCAGGATTTTATCGATAACGGTTTGTTGGATAACCCAATGGTCAACGGCGATCAACGCCAAAAGGGCAAATTCAAAGTGCCAACTCTGCGCAACATTGCCGTCACCGCACCTTATATGCATAACGGTGTGTTTAAACATTTACGTACTGCGTTGGAATATTTCGATCATTTCAACAACCCGGCACGTAAACTCAACCCCGAAACCCAACAACCTTGGGACGCACCGGAATATGCTACGACAATAAATCAGGACGATCTTAAGGCGCCAGCGTTAAGCGATGAACAACTGGACGACCTTGAAGCCTTTTTGAAAACCTTAACAGATGAACGCTACGAAACGTTGCTGAGACAATCTGAAAAACGCCCGTCAAAATGACCGCACTTTTCGCGCTTTACCTTGACAGGCACTTAGTCGGCATGAAACGCCTCGATACTGGGAAAACTAACCCAAAATCGAGGCAATTAATCTCTTCCGCTTGTTCACACTGCTAACCGTTGGCGGACGATTTCAAACAAACAAACACCGGTTGCCACGGAGACATTGAGGGAAGAAACCGAACCTGCCATTGGAATGCTGATGAGTTGATCACAATGCTCTCGAGTTAAGCGGCGCATGCCTTCGCCTTCTGCTCCCATGACCAATGCCAGGGCACCGGTGAGCTTGGTTTGATAGAGAGTTTCGGTGGCTTCACCGGCGGTGCCAACAATCCATACATTGTGTCGCTCTTGTAGATCACGCAGGGTGCGGGCAAGGTTAGTCACTCGAATAAGCGGGACATTTTCTGCTGCGCCACACGCCACTTTTCGCGTGGTCGAATTGAGTTGGGCAGATTTATCTTTTGGCACAATCACTGCAGTTACGCCTGCTGCATCTGCCGTTCGCAAACAAGCACCAAGGTTATGTGGATCGGTGACGCCATCTAAAACCAATAATAAAGGCGCGTTGCGTATTTCGAGTAAACGATCCAAATCATGCTCATTTAATTCCGGTAACGGGTGCACTCGCGCAATAATGCCTTGGTGCACTTCGCCTTCCGCTTTTTTATCCAAGGTTTGGCGATTTAAAAATTGAACGGAAATGCCAAGTCGTTGAATTTCATTAATCAAAGGCTGTAAACGTTGGTCGTCTCGGCCTTTTAACGCTAACACTTCAATTAAACGTTCCGGGTGATTAGAGACAAACGCTTTTACTGCGTGGATACCATAAATTGTTTCACTCATGTTTTTTCTTTACCTTCTTCGTTTTGGCGGCTTTGGGTTTCATTTTAGAAACGTGACTTTTTTTGACCGCACTTTTGTTTATTTTTGCCTTTTGGTTTGTTGTTTTCTTAGGCGCTTTGACTTCCGCTTTCTTGGCTTTCGTTCGTGCCGTTTTACCACTACGTTTCGGCTTGCGTTCACTTGAAATTAAGGAAAAATCAATTTGTTTTTGCTCTAAACTCACGGCTTCTACACGCACTTTCACCGCATCACCGAGACGGAAAATCATGCCGCTGTTTTCACCGATCAGACGTTGTTTCGGCATATCGAATAAGTAGTAGTCATTCGCCAAACCGGAAATGTGCACTAAGCCATCGATAAACAGATCATTCAAACGAACAAAGAAGCCGAAACCGGTCACGGAAGAAATGACGCCATCAAATTCTTCGCCCACATGATCTTGCATGTATTCGCATTTTAGCCAATCAGCAACTTCACGGGTGGCATCATCGGCACGACGTTCTGTGGAGGAACAATGCGCGCCAAAGAGATCCATTTCATCAAGTTGATAATGATATCCGCCGGTGTCGGTCGTTTTACGTTTAGAACCCTTTTGTTTCGCCAATAAGTATTTGATGCCACGATGTAACGTCAAATCCGGATAACGACGAATCGGCGAGGTGAAATGGGCATATTCTTCTAATGCCAAACCGAAGTGACCGATGTTGTCGGCGCTATAAACCGCTTGGCTCATAGAACGTAGCAACATGGTTTGGATCAATTCGTGATCCGGGCGTGGTTTAATCTGTTCAAGTAGCTGTGCATAATCCGTCGGTGTCGGTTTATTCCCACCGGATAGACTCAAGCCACATTCCGCCAAGAAACTGCGAAATGCCGTAAGTTTTTCTTCACCGGGCACGGCATGAATACGGTAAAGCGCCGGTTCTTGATGTTTCGCCATTAAGTTGGCAGACGCAATATTTGCCAAAATCATACATTCTTCAATGATTTTATGGGCATCGTTACGCACGACCGGCTCAATACGTTCAATACGTCCCAACGCATTGAAAATAAATTTACTTTCAATAGTTTCAAATTCGATGGCGCCGCGTTGTTGGCGAGCTTTTACCAATGCCCGATACATTTCATGCAGGTCTTGTAAGTGAGGGACTAAGGATGCATAACGTTCACAAAGTGCGGTGTCTTTTTCCAGTATTTTTGCCACTTTGTTATAAGTTAAACGGGCATGGGAATTCATCACCGCTTCGTAAAATCGATAATCCGTCATTTTGCCTTTGGCAGAGATCGTCATTTCACACACCATACACAGGCGATCCACTTGTGGATTTAACGAACATAAGCCGTTGGAGAGTTTCTCCGGCAACATCGGCACGACGCGATTTGGGAAATAGACAGAATTGCCTCGATTATAGGCTTCCGTGTCCAATGCGCTTTTCGGTCGAACGTAATAGCTCACATCAGCAATGGCGACCCAAAGTTTCCAGCCTTTGCCTTGTTTTTGGCAAAATACCGCATCGTCAAAATCGAGTGCATCTTCGCCGTCAATGGTCACTAACGGCAAGTCACGCAAATCTACACGGCCACGTTTAGCCTCTTCAGGCACGTCTTCAGCCCATTTTTTAAGTTGTTTTTCCACCGCACTTGGGAAACTGTGGGGAATATCATGTTTACGAATGGCAATTTCCACTTCCATGCCCTTCGCCATATTGTCACCCAGTACTTCGGTAATTTTGCCGATAGGTTGGAAAAAGGGCGCTGTGCGCGGATGGAGTTCTACCACAACGACTTGCCCCATGCGGGCACCAAGACGGGCGTTATCAGGAATTAAAATATCGCGTGTAATACGGCTGTCGTCGGGCACCACATAACCGATGCCTTGTTCAAGGAAAAAACGACCGACAATTTGTTTTTTGTTCGCTTCCAACACCCGCACAATGCGCACTTCTGGACGACCTTTGCGGTCAAATCCGTTAGGTTGCGCCAACACATAATCGCCGTGCATGACTTTCTGCATTTGCACGTTGGGAATAAAAAAGTCGTCTTTTTTGCCTTCCACTTGTAAAAAACCGAAGCCTTCTCGATGTCCAATCACCATGCCTTTAATCAAATCCAGTTTTTCCGGTAAGGCATAGCATTTGCGTTTGGTGAATATCAACTGACCGTCATTTTCCATGGCGCGTAAACGACGGCGCATGGCTTCTTGTCGTGTTTCATCCGTGATGCCCAACGCGACAAAAATTTCTTCTTTCGTCATGGGCGCATTATGCGTACGGATAATCTGCAAAATAAATTCCCGACTGGGAATGGGGTTGTCGTATTTGGCTAATTCTTTTGCATAATTCGGATCTTGAGGAGGGGATTTTTTGGCCATGGTATTTAAATTTATCGAAATGAAAGTGCGGTTCATTTTAAAAAGATTTTCTTATTAGGCAAGGAAAAATGTGATTGAGGCGACATTTTTTCGCTTTTTCTCAGCAACCCGAAAACTGACTTGCTATAATCCTTTTTAGTTAATATTACATTGAGGTCGTTATGAGCGATATTGCGATTACCATTAGCCTACTCGCCTTGGTTGCCGTGATCGGTTTATGGATAGGCCATTGGAAGATCAGAGGCGTCGGTTTCGGGGTCGGCGGCGTGTTATTCGGCGGCATTATTGTGGCGCATTTTACCCAACAATACGGCTTAGCGTTGGATACGCACACATTGCATTTCGTGCAAGAATTCGGCTTGATCCTGTTTGTTTACACCATCGGGATTCAAGTCGGCCCCGGATTTTTTTCCTCGTTGCGCCGTTCAGGGTTAAAACTGAACGGTTTTGCATTTTTGATTGTCTTGCTGGGTGGGCTGACCGTAATTGGCATCCACAAATTCGCCAATGTGCCGTTAGACATTATTTTAGGGATTTATTCCGGTGCGGTAACTAACACGCCTTCTCTGGGTGCAGGGCAGCAAATTTTGTCAGAACTTGGAGGCAACAGCACCACGGCAAGCATGGGGATGGCATACGCCATGGCGTACCCTTTCGGAATTTGTGGCATTTTGCTGACCATGTGGTTAGTGCGTTTGTGTTTCCATGTGAAAATTGATGAAGAAGAACAACATTTTCAGCGTGAAAGCGGACAAGACAAAGAAACCTTGACCACCATGGACATTAAAGTCACAAATAAAAATTTGGATGGCTTGCGTTTAATTGCCGTACCGGGGTTCGGTGCCGGCGATGTGGTGTGTTCCCGTTTAAAACGTGGCGATAATCTCTGTGTTCCGAAAGCGGATACGGAAATTCATTTAGATGATGTATTGCATTTGGTGGGGGAAAACGAAGCCTTACAAAAAATGCGCTTAATTATTGGCGATGAGCTTTCCGTGAAAATGACGACCGCCGGTGGCGATATTCGTTCTGAACGGGTGGTGGTAACTAGCGAAAAAGTCTTAGGGAAAAAAATCAAATCGCTGGGCATTCATCAAAAATACGGCGTCGTGATTTCTCGTTTAAACCGCGCCGGCGTGGAATTGGTGCCGACCGCCAATACGACGTTGCAGTTCGGTGATGTATTACATATGGTGGGACGCACCGATGTGATGAACAATGCCATTTCGGTGATCGGCAATGCAGCACAAAAATTACAACAAGTGCAAATGTTACCGGTATTTATCGGTATTGGCTTGGGTGTGCTTTTCGGCTCGATTCCTTTTTATCTTCCCGGTTTTCCGGTGGCGTTAAAGTTGGGCTTAGCCGGCGGGCCGTTAGTCATTGCATTGATTTTGGCGCGTATCGGGACGATTGGTAAGCTATATTGGTTCATGCCGCCAAGTGCTAACTTGGCGTTACGCGAGTTGGGTATTGTCTTGTTCTTGGCGGTTGTAGGGTTAAAATCCGGCGGCAGTTTTGTGGATACCTTATTAAATGGAAGTGGTCTGGAATGGATGGGCTACGGCATCATTATTACGTCAGTGCCTTTACTCATTACCGCCGTTATTGCCCGTTTATACAGCAAATTGAACTACCTTTCTTTGTGTGGCGTGCTTGCCGGCGCCATGACCGATCCGCCGGCATTAGCGTTTGCGAATGCGATTAAAGAAGACAGTGGTGCTGCGGCGTTATCCTATGCCACCGTGTATCCGCTGGCGATGTTCTTGCGGATCATTTCGCCACAGTTATTGGCCTTGTTACTGTGGAGTTTCACATAACGAGAAACGCGCATTTTTATGACCGCACTTTGTTTCACAAGATTTTATCGGAGCAAAAGTGCGGTTGTTTTTTTAGGTGATTTTGGGTCGTTCACTTCACAGAACAGGTAAGATCCAGTAAAATAAGCCGATTTTTTGCTAATACAAAAGGAAAAAAGATGAGCCTACCTATTTATAAAAGAATTTTGTTAAAACTCAGCGGAGAAGCCTTACAAGGCGATGAGGGTTTCGGCATTGATGCGTCTATTCTTGATAGAGTTGCGTTAGAAATCAAAGAACTGGTTGAAATGGGTGTTGAAGTGGGTGTCGTCTTAGGCGGGGGCAACTTATTCCGCGGTGCTAAATTGGCCAAAGCAGGGATGAACCGTGTGGTCGGCGACCATATGGGGATGCTTGCTACCGTTATGAACGGTTTGGCAATGCGTGATTCGCTTTTCCGTGCGGATGTGAATGCAAAATTAATGTCGGCATTTCAATTAAACGGCATTTGCGATACTTACAACTGGTCTGAAGCCATCAAAATGTTGCGTGAAAAACGCGTTGTCATTTTCTCCGGCGGTACAGGCAGTCCGTTTTTTACCACGGATTCAGCTGCGTGCTTACGCGGTATCGAAATTGAAGCGGACGTTGTGTTAAAAGCAACGAAAGTGGATGGTGTATATGATTGCGATCCGGCAAAAAATCCAAATGCCATGCTTTATCCGCACCTTACTTATGCCGAAGTGATTGATAAAGAATTACAAGTCATGGACTTAGCAGCCTTTACCCTAGCTCGCGATCACGGTATGCCGATTCGCGTGTTCAATATGGGTAAACCGGGGGCGCTACGTCGCGTGATTACCGGCGAGCAAGAAGGCACACTCATTTGTGCAAAAGACTAGTTTAACGGTTTGATTTATTTAATAGAGAAGGAATTATCGTGATTAACGACATTAAAAAAGATGCGCAAGACCGCATGGAAAAAAGCCTTGAAGCGTTAAAAGGCCATATTGCAAAAATTCGTACCGGCCGTGCGCAACCAAGTTTGTTGGATGCCATTCAAGTGGATTATTACGGCTCTGCCACACCATTACGTCAATTAGCCAACGTGGTGGCAGAAGATGCTCGTACTTTAGCGGTAACTGTGTTTGATCGTTCATTGATTCAAGCGGTAGAAAAAGCCATTTTAACCTCCGACTTAGGCTTGAATCCATCTTCTGCCGGTACAACGATTCGTGTGCCACTTCCACCGTTAACAGAAGAACGTCGCCGTGATTTGATTAAAATTGTGAAATCAGAAGGCGAGCAAGGTAAGGTAGCAATTCGTAACGTACGCCGTGACGCGAACGATAAAATCAAAGCTTTGCTAAAAGACAAAGAAATCAGTGAAAACGATCAGCACAAAGCTGAAACCGAAATTCAACAAATTACCGATAAATTCATCAAAAAAGTCGATGAAGTGTTAGCGGAAAAAGAAAAAGAATTACTCGATTTCTAATCATAAAAACAGGTTAACATCAGACGCAGTGCCTTACTGCGTCTTTTCTTATATGGGCGGATGAGGTTTTCATACAGCCCGAAAAATTGACAAAGTGCGGTTGAAATTTTATGCAAAACAAACAAAAGGTCGTGATTCTTGGCGCGACAGGTTCCATCGGTAATAGCACCCTTTCGGTGATTGAACACAATCCGGAAAAGTATGAGGCGTTTGCTTTAGTCGGGGGTTCCAATGTGGATGCGATGTTTAAAAAATGCGTGAAATTTCGACCGCACTTTATTGCTTTGGCAGATGAACATTCTGCAAAAATACTGCGTGAAAAATTGGCAGCACATCAGCTTCCAACCCAAGTATTTGCCGGTCAACAAGCCATTTGTGAATTAAGTGCACATCCCGAAGCAGATATGGTCATGGCAGCGATTGTTGGTGCGGCAGGATTGTTGCCAACGTTGTCGGCAGTGAAAGCCGGCAAAAAAGTTCTGCTGGCAAATAAAGAAGCATTGGTCACTTGCGGCCAGATTTTTATTGATGCGGTAAAACGCTATGACGCGCAATTATTGCCGGTGGACAGTGAACATAACGCCATTTTCCAATCGTTGCCTCCGCAGGCTCAACAACACATTGGATTTTGCCCGTTGGCAGATTTGGGCATCAGTAAAATCGTGCTGACCGGTTCGGGTGGGCCTTTCCGTTATACGGATTTAAGAGAATTTGACGGTATTACACCGGAACAGGCGGTGGCGCATCCTAACTGGTCTATGGGCAAGAAGATCTCTGTGGATTCCGCAACGATGATGAACAAGGGATTGGAGTATATTGAGGCCCGTTGGTTGTTTAATGCGACAACCGATGAAATGGAAGTCATTATTCACCCGCAGTCCATTATTCACTCCATGGTACGCTACATTGATGGCAGCGTTATTGCGCAAATGGGGAACCCTGATATGCGCACACCGATTGCGGAAACCATGGCGTATCCGCACCGCACTTTTTCCGGTGTCGCTCCGTTAGATTTTTACCAATTAAATGGGCTGACTTTTTTAGCGCCGGATTATCAACGTTATCCTTGTTTGAAATTGGCGATAGAGGCTTTTGCAGCAGGACAGTATGCAACTACTGCCATGAATGCGGCGAATGAAGTGGCCGTACAAGCCTTTTTAGATCGCCAAATTAAATTTACGGATATTGCCAAACTGAATCAGGCTGTCGTGGAACAAATGCCGTCGCAACAAATCAAACAGATTGATGATGTGCTGGAGGTGGATCGTGCTGCTCGTGAATATGCACGACAACAATTGGCACATTGGTCACACTGATATTTTGCATTGAGAAGGGATAATGACAGAATTAGATCGGAATAATATTCCGCAACACGTTGCGATTATCATGGATGGCAACGGGCGTTGGGCGAAGCAACAAGGAAAAATGCGCGTTTTTGGACATAAAAACGGCGTGGCGGCAGTACGTGAAGCCGTGTCTTATGCCCGCAAAATTGGGGTGAAATATTTAACCTTATATGCGTTTAGCAGTGAAAACTGGAACCGCCCCGAGCAGGAAGTGAGTGCATTGATGAATTTATTTATGCAAGCGCTTGATTTTGAGGTGAAAAAACTGCATAAAAATGACATTCGTTTGAAAATTTTAGGCGACATTTCCCGTTTTAGTGCAGGCTTGCAGGAAAAAATCAAAAAAGCGGAAAAATTAACGGAAAATAACACCGCACTTACGTTAAATATTGCCGCAAATTATGGCGGGCGCTGGGATATCGTTCAGGCGGCACAGCAGTTGGCGGAACAGGTTCAAATGCAACAAATCACTGTTGCAGATATTAACGAAGCTTTATTGCAACAACATTTGGTGACGAAAGATGAGCCTGAAGTGGATTTATTGATTCGTACCAGCGGTGAACAACGCATTAGCAATTTCTTATTGTGGCAAACAGCCTACGCGGAACTATATTTTTCTGATGTACTGTGGCCGGATTTTAACGAGGCCGAGTTTCATCAGGCGATTTTATCTTATCAACAACGTCATCGCCGTTTTGGCGGGACCGAATAATTGAGGAATATATTGTGCTTAAACAACGAGTTATTTCGGCAATTGTGTTAATTGCCCTTGTCTTTACGGCGTTATTTTTATTCTCACCTTATTATTTTGCTCTCGCCTTGGGCGTTGTTGTGGTATTAGGTGTTTGGGAATGGACCCAGTTCTTTAATTTCAAACAACCAACCTTTTGGCGCTATGCCATCACCGGCTTAAGTGCTGCCTTTTTATTCCTCTGGATCTATGGGGAAGGCAATTATTTAGATGCCGGCCGTGTATTTGAACTGTATGCACAGCCGATTTTATTGGGCGCAGTTATTTGGTGGCTGGTGGCATTATTTTTTGTGGTGACTTACCCGAAAAGTAGTGCCGTTTGGGGCAAACATTCCGTCTTACAATTCTTTTTCTGTTTCTTTACCCTTATCCCATTTTTAATCGGCGTATTATTGTTACGTTTAGATCATTATGTGGCAGCGCCTTATCACGGCATTATGCTGTTGTTGTATGTATTTGTTTTGGTTTGGGTAGCGGATTCCGGTGCTTATTTTGTCGGTCGTAAATTTGGTAAACACAAATTGGCACCGAAAGTTTCTCCTGGAAAATCTTGGCAGGGGGCGATTGGCGGTTTGGTGATGGCAGGCATTGTTGCAGCCATTTTTGTGAATATAGCACAACAACGTTTGACTGCGAATGTCTCGTCCGAAGCCTTTATTGCTTTGTCAGTGGCAACCGTTGCCATTTCTATTTTAGGCGATTTAACGGAAAGTATGTTTAAACGCCAAAGCGGTATCAAAGATAGCAGTCATTTAATTCCGGGGCATGGCGGCATTTTGGATCGCATTGACAGCTTAACCGCTGCCGTTCCATTCTTTGCCTACTTCTATTTCTTTGTCTTATAGGATTGGCGATATGTCATTTTTGTGGTCAACCGTTTCATTTTTGATTGTGATTGCCGTTTTAGTGACGGTGCATGAATATGGCCATTTCTGGGCGGCACGAAAGTGCGGTGTGAAAGTTCATCGTTTTTCTATTGGTTTTGGCAAAGTCATTTGGTCGCGTACTGATAAACAAGGAACAGAATTTGCGGTGTCAGCCATTCCGCTTGGGGGCTATGTCAAAATGCTGGACGGACGCAATGAAGAGGTGCCTGAGACCTTAAAATCACAGGCCTTTGATCATAAAACGGTCGCTCAACGTGCTTTTATCATTGCCGCCGGTCCGTTAGCCAATTTCTTGTTTGCCATTTTTGCTTATTTTCTCGTTTATTCCATTGGCATTCCGAGTATTAAGCCGGTAATCGATGAAGTTCGTCCCCAATCGATTGCTGCAATGGCACAAATACAGCCGAACACCCAAATTACGGAAATTGATGGCGTTTCAACCCCTGATTGGGAAACCATTAATATGTTATTAGCCACCAAATTAGGGGAAAGCAAAGTTGATCTGACGTTAGTGGAATTTGGTTCCAACATTGAACAGCATAGAACGTTAGATTTATCCAACTGGACGTTTGATCCTGAGAAACAAAGTGCGTTCGGATCCCTCGGTATTGTACCGGTGAGAAGTAAAGTGGGTATGATACTCTCTAAGATTACTGAAAATTCACCGGCAGAAAAAGAAGGATTGCGAAAAGGCGATAAACTCTACTGGTCGGATAACAGTAAAATTGAGTGGCATACGTTTCTAGAAAAGGTTCAAGAAGGCAAGCCATTAACCCTAAAAGTAGAACGTGATGGTGTGCGGTTTGATAAAACACTTACACCAGAACTGAATGAAAAAAAACGCTGGTTTGTGGGAATTTCCCCGACTTTTTATCCCTTGGCTAATGAATATCGTACTGAATTAAAGTATGATATGCTTGAAGCCTTACAAAAAGGGGTAGAAAAGACCTTTCAACTCTCTTGGTTAACGATTAAAGTCATCGGGAAATTAATCACCGGCAATTTGTCTTTGAATAACTTAGGCGGTCCAATTTCCATTGCCAAAGGGGCAGGTGCCTCTTCTGAAATTGGTCTGATTTATTACCTGAGTTTTATGGCATTAATTAGTGTTAATTTGGGCATTATGAATTTATTTCCATTGCCAGTACTGGATGGGGGACATCTTGTCTTTTTGGTGATGGAAGCGTTGAAAGGAAAACCGGTTTCCGAGCATGTGCAGAATGTGAGTTATCGAATTGGTACTGTCTTGTTATTGATGTTAATGGGACTTGGACTAATTAATGATTTTTTACGTTTATAACTAATTACGTATTTTATACAGGATAAAATTTACGATGAAAAAACTCTTAATTGCAAGCCTCTTATTTGGTTCGACGAGTGTTTTAGCCGGCACCTTTGTCGTACAAGATATTCGTGTTGATGGCGTTCAATCCACTACTGAAAACAGTATTATCGCCAGTTTACCGGTACAAGTTGGGCAAAAAATCAACGACGCCAACATTGCCGATGTCGTACGTACGCTTTTCTTAAGTGGTCAATATGATGATGTTCGCGCTTCTCAACAAGGTAATACGCTTGTCATTTCAGTTACACCGAAATCCATTATTTCCGATGTAATTTTAGAAGGAAATAAAACCATTCCGGATGAAGCACTAAAACAAAATTTAGATGCTAACGGCTTCCAAAAAGGGGAGCTATTAAATCGTGAAAAATTAGAAACATTTCGTGCAACATTAGAAGATCACTATCACAGTGTTGGTCGTTATAATGCGCAAGTGAATACGATTGTCAATCCGCTACCGAATCATCGTTCCGAAATTAAATTGCAAATTAAAGAAAACGATGTGGCGTTGCTTAAAGAGCTCAATTTTGTCGGCAATCACGTTTTTAGTAAAAGCAAACTGCAAGATCAAATGGAATTACAACCGGATGCGTGGTGGAAGCTTTTCGGTAATAAATTTGATCCAAGCCAATTCAACAAAGATCTCGAAGCCATTCAAAACTATTATTTTGACCATGGCTATGCCAAAGCGAAAGTAACCGGCACCGACGTGCAATTAAATGATAAGAAAACAGAAGCCCGTGTCACCATTAATATTTCTGAAGGTGATAAATACACGGTGAAAAACGCACGTATTCTCGGTGATTTAGGCGGTATGAAAGATCAGTTGGCACCAACATTAAATCAAATTCACCTTGATCAATATTTCCGAGGCAGTGATGTACACGCTGTTGAAAACAGTATTAAATCTATTTTAGGTGAAAAAGGCTATGGTAGTGCTCAAGTGAGTGTACAGCCGGATTTTGACGATCAAGATAAAAGCGTTAATTTAAGTTTTGTTGTTGATGCCGGCAAACGTTATTCTGTGCGCCAAATCCGTTTTGAAGGAAATACTGTCACTGCCGATAGCACATTACGCCAAGAAATGCGTCAACAAGAAGGCAGTTGGTTATCCACCGACTTAATCGAACTCGGTAAAGTGCGGTTAGATCGTACCGGATTTTTTGAAACCGTAGAAAGCCGTACCGAACCGGTTGAAGGCAGCAGTGATGAAGTGGATGTGGTGTACAAAGTTAAAGAGCGTAACACCGGTAGCATTAACTTCGGGGTTGGTTATGGTACGGAAAGCGGTTTAAGCTATCAAGCCAGCATTAAACAAGAGAACTTCCTTGGTATGGGATCATCCTTAAGTCTTGCCGGTTCCCGCAATGACTACGGAACCAGTGTTAACTTAGGTTATACCGAACCGTATTTCACGAAAGACGGCGTGAGCTTGGGTGGAAATGTCTTCTTTGAAAACTATGACAACTCAAAAAATAGCAATTCCGCCGCTTATACAAGAACAACTTACGGTGGCAATGTCACCTTAGGTTTCCCAGTGAATGAAAATAACTCCTATTATGTGGGTTTAGGCTATGTTTATAATAAATTGAAAAACATTACGCCGGAATATAGCCGCGCGCTCTACCTAGCCTCAATGAATTATGATAACTGGGCATTCCGCTCCCATGACTATGATTTTTCTTTCGGTTGGAACTACAACAGCTTAAATCGTGGTTTCTTGCCGACCGAAGGGGTCAAAGCCACCTTTGGCGGAAGAGTAACCATTCCTGGTGCTGACAATAAATACTATAAACTCAATGCAGACGTTCAAGGATTCTATCCGCTAAATCGCGATCAAACTTGGGTATTATCCGGTCGTTTAGGGGCGTCCTATGCTAATGGCTTAAGCGGTAAACGTTTACCGTTCTATCAAACCTATACGGCAGGTGGTATCGGTAGTTTACGTGGTTTTGCTTACGGTGCAGTAGGTCCACAAGCGATTTATATCAATCCGCGCGCTTGTAACCCGGCTAGCGTCACCACCAAATCCGAGTGTTATAGCCTACTTAACGGCGATATTGTTGGAGGTAATGCAATGACATCTGCCAGTGTAGAATTGATCATGCCAACACCTTTTGTTTCGGAAAAAAGCCAAAACTCCGTGCGCACATCATTATTTATTGATGCCGCAAGTGTATGGGATACGCATTGGAAAGCTGAGAAAAATCAATTTGCTCACTTAAGCACCAAACTACCTGATTATGGCGATCCGTCACGCATTCGTTCTTCTGCCGGTATTGCCTTCCAATGGCAATCACCAATCGGTCCGCTAATCTTCTCTTATGCTAAACCGATTAAGAAATACGAAAATGATGACATTGAACAATTCCAATTTAATGTCGGTGGTTCATTCTAATTTAATGAACTTAAGTTAATTAATAAACTCTAATCACTTGTTTGTGCCAATGTTGCATTGGCACAAATTAATTTTTTTAATCTATAAAAAGGAAATTTTACTCATGAAAAAAGTCATCAAACTTGTTCTTATTTCAGCCATCTTAATTTTCACTTCTCGTTTAGCCATGACAGAAGAAAATATTGCATTTGTGAGTGCAGATTATCTCTTCCAAAATCACCCTGAACGTAAAGCAATCGCAGCAAAATTAGAAACAGAATTCAAAGAGACTGTGGAAAAATTGACAGAAAACAAGAAAAAGGTCGATGCAAGAATTGCGGATGTACAGAAAAAAGTAGAAGCAAAAGTCGCTGCATTACAAAAAGATGCACCGAAATTGCGCGCTGCCGACATCAAAAAACGTGAAGATGAAATTAATAAATTCGCCAGCACCGAACAAGCGACAATCAATAAGTTAGTGGCAGAACACGATCAACAAGTTCGTATCTATCAAGATAACTATGCAAAACGCGAAAACCAAGAAACCTCTAAATTGGTTGAAAGCATTCAAGCCGCAACTAACGCCGTGGCAAAAGAAAAACACTACACTATCGTGTTAGATGATCGTTCCGTTGTCTTTGCGGCAGACGGTAAAAATATCAGTGATGATGTTCTAAAAGCGATTTCCGCAGCAGCTGCGAAGGCTAAATAATGAGATCCTATTCTCTTTCAGAATTAGCACAACAAATCGGCGCTACCATTCGTGGTAACGCCGATGTTGTTGTAAGTAATATCGCGCCCTTAGATAAAGCGAATGAACATCAGCTAACATTTATTTCTAATGCCAAATTCCGTGAGAAACTGGCACATTCAAAAGCGGGTATTTTGGTCGTATCCGAAGCAGATGTGGCATTTTGTTCACCAGAAAGTAATTTGCTTATCGTGAAAGATCCTTATGTTGCCTATGCAAAATTAGCACAATATATGGATACCACACCCAAAGCAGCAAGTGGAATTGCGAAAAGTGCGGTCATTTCTGACGACGTTTTGTTAGGTGAAAATGTCTCTATCGGTGCAAATAGTGTTATTGAATCCGGCGTTGTGCTGGGTGATAACGTGGTGATTGGCGCAAATTGCTTTATTGGTAAAAATACCAAAATTGGCGCGCACACCCAACTTTGGGCGAATGTATCCGTATATCATGAGGTTGAAATTGGTGAACACTGCCTAATTCAATCCAGCGCAGTCATTGGTAGTGATGGCTTTGGTTATGCCAATGAACGCGGTAAATGGATTAAAATCCCGCAAGTCGGACAAGTGATTATCGGCAATCACGTGGAAATTGGTGCTTGTACCTGTATTGACCGTGGCGCATTAGATGCAACCGTGATTGAAGATAACGTGATTATCGACAACCTTTGTCAGATTGCCCATAACGTGCATATCGGCACGGGTACCGCGGTCGCCGGCGGGGTGATTATGGCAGGCAGTTTAACCGTGGGACGTTATTGTTTAATTGGCGGTGCGAGCGTGATTAACGGGCATATGGAAATCTGTGATCAAGTGACAGTCACCGGTATGGGGATGGTCATGCGTCCGATTACCGAACCGGGTGTGTATTCTTCCGGTATTCCGTTACAAACCAATAAAGAATGGCGCAAAACAGCGGCATTGACGCTTGGCATTGATGGTTTAAATAAACGCATTAAGGCCCTTGAGAAAAAGCTTAAATCAGATGAGTGATGTTTCGTTCATTTTGTGTTGATGCGTTAAATAACGTATAATTTAACGCGTATTTTTTGTCTCTTATTTAATATTGAAAGGTAATCCCGTGACTGAACAAACCTCAAGAATTATCGAATCTCATGAAATCATGCAATTATTGCCACACCGCTATCCTTTTTTGTTAGTGGATCGAGTGCTTAATTTTGAAGAAGGCAAATGGTTGACTGCGATTAAAAATATCAGTGTGAATGAGCCTTGTTTTACCGGTCATTTCCCGGGAAATCCCATTTTACCGGGCGTGTTAATTCTTGAAGCCATGGCGCAGGCTATGGGCATCTTAGCGTTTAAAACCCATGAGTTGGCCGGTGGTGAAATTTTCTATTTCGCCGGTGTTGATGAAGCCCGCTTTAAGCGTCCGATTGTTCCTGGCGATCAAATGGTATTACACGTTGAAGTGATTAAAGAACGCCGTGGTATTACTGCCTTTACCGCTACAGCAACCGTTGATGGTGAAGTGGCCTGTGAAGCGAAACTAATGTGTGCTCGTCGCGTAGCATAATTCAGACAAGGGGATAAATATGATTCACCCAACAGCCAAGGTTCATCCGCAGGCCATTGTTGAAGAAGGTGCAAAAATTGGTGAGAACGTGGTTATCGGCCCGTTTACCATCATCGGCAAAGATGTTGAGATCGGCAAAGGCACCGTCGTCCACTCCCATGTTGTGATTAATGGGCATACACGAATCGGTGAAGATAATGAAATTTATCAATTTGCCAGCATCGGTGAGGTGAACCAAGATCTTAAATATCAGGGCGAGCCGACACGTGTTGTGATCGGTAACCGTAACCGTATTCGTGAAAGTGTCACCATTCATCGTGGTACCGTACAAGGTGGCGGTGTGACGAAAATCGGTGATGACAACTTATTCATGATTAACGTCCATATTGCACATGACTGCGTAATTAAAAACCGCTGTATTTTAGCCAATAACGCTACCCTTGCCGGACACGTGGAATTGGACGATTTCGTCATTGTCGGCGGAATGTCTGCAATTCACCAATTCGTTGTCGTAGGCGCTCATGTGATGTTGGGCGGCGGTTCCATGGTCAGCCAAGATGTGCCGCCCTATGTCATGGCGCAAGGCAACCATGCTCAACCGTTTGGTGTCAACATCGAAGGGTTAAAACGTCGCGGTTTTGATAAACCGACAATGCATGCGATTCGTAACGTTTACAAAATGATTTATCGTAGCGGTAAAACATTAGATGAAGTGATGCCGGAAATTGAACAAATTGCCGCAACGGAATCGGCGATCAGTTTCTTCTTAGATTTCTTTAAACGTTCCACTCGCGGCATTATCCGTTAACCCTTTTAATCAATTCATCTATTGCCGACCGCTCTTTTTCATGACCAAAAGAGCGGTCGTTTTTTTCAGAGTTTTGACTATGCTAAATTCACACTCTTTCAAGGATTCCCCAACGATTGCGATCATTGCCGGTGAGGTATCCGGTGATATTCTCGGCGCAGGTTTAATTCATGCCCTTAAAGCGCGTTATCCGCAGGCCAAATTTATCGGTATTGGCGGTGAACGCATGATTGCCGAAGGGTTTGAAACCCTGTTTGATATGGAAGAATTATCCGTGATGGGCTTAGTGGAGGTGTTGAAACACCTGCCGCGCTTACTTAAAATCCGCCGTAGCATCATCGAGCAATTATCGGCATTAAAACCGGATGTTTTCATTGGCATTGATGCGCCGGATTTTAATTTAGACGTAGAATTGAAGCTCAAACAACGAGGCATTAAAACCATTCATTATGTGAGTCCGTCCGTGTGGGCATGGCGTCAAAAACGCGTGTATAAAATCGCTGCGGCAACCAATTTGGTGCTTGCCTTTTTGCCTTTTGAAAAAGCCTTTTATGATCGTTTCAATGTGCCTTGTCGTTTTATTGGTCACACTATGGCAGATGCCATTCCATTGAAACCGAATCGCGAGGAAGCCTGCCAATTACTCAATTTAGACTCAACACAACGTTATGTCGCGATGTTAGTAGGAAGCCGTGGTGCTGAAGTGGAATTTCTTAGCGAACCTTTCTTGCAAACCGCGCAACTGCTACATCAGCGTTATCCGGACGTTAAATTTCTTGTGCCGTTAATTAATCAAAAACGTCGTCAGCAATTTGAACAAATCAAACAACGCGTTGCGCCGGAATTGGACATGATTTTATTGGATGGCAATGCGCGTGCCGCCATGATCGCTGCCGAGGCAACCTTGCTCGCTTCGGGCACGGCCGCGTTAGAAGCCATGTTATGTAAATCCCCGATGGTAGTGGGGTATCGCATGAAGCCTTTCACCTATTTCTTAGCAAAACGGCTGGTGAAAACCCAATATATTTCTTTACCTAATTTGCTGGCAGGTGAAATGTTAGTGCCGGAATTAATTCAAGAAGACTGTAATCCGACGAATTTGGCAGAAAAATTGTCCTACTATTTAAGTGAGGACAAAAGTGCGGTGCAAAATCGCCATGTTTTATTACAACGTTTTGCCGAATTGCACCAAATGATCCAATGCAATGCCGATCAACAAGCCGCCCAAGCAGTGATTGATTTATTGGAGCCATCCCATGGATAAGTTTGTGTACCCACAGGGCTATGCACTGATTGCCGGCGTGGATGAAGTGGGGCGCGGGCCTTTAGTCGGTGCGGTGGTGACAGCAGCAGTGATTTTAGATCCGAACAATCCTATTGAGGGACTTGCCGATTCTAAGAAACTGTCAGAAAAAAAACGTACATTGCTGGCGCAAGAAATTAAGCAAAAAGCACTGGCGTGGGCGCTCGGTCGGGCTGAATCACATGAGATCGACGAGTTGAATATTTTGCATGCTTCCATGCTTGCCATGGAACGGGCGGTAAAACACTTGAAAATTCAACCGCACTTCGTGTTGGTGGACGGCAATCGGATTCCGCCGAATTTGTTGATACCTGCTCAAGCCGTTATTAAAGGGGATGCTTTGGTGGCGGAAATTAGCGCAGCATCTATTTTGGCAAAAGTCGCACGGGATCAGGAAATGTTGGAATTGGATCAACAATATCCACAATATGCCTTTGCGCAACACAAAGGCTACCCAACGAAATTGCATTTGGAAAAAATCGCCGAATTTGGCCTTTTACCACAGTATCGCCGTAGCTTTGCGCCTGTTAAAAAATTATTAGAATCGCTATAATTTAACCTACATTTGCCCATTTTTAGCACGGAGGACGCCATGAACCAATTTGCCCGCTTAATGGATTCTTTCCGTCCGGAACCTTGGGTATGGGTGCTTTTGTTGCTTATTGCTTCCGTGATTCTCTTCATTCGTAACCGCATTCGCATGGACGTCATCGCCATTTTGGTGATGTTGGCGTTCAGCCTCAGTGGCATTTTAACCGTACAAGAAGTGTTTGCCGGTTTTAGTGACCCTAATATTATTCTGATTGCCTTATTGTTCATTGTTGGGGAGGGCTTGGTACGCACCGGTGTGGCGTATCAAGTGAGTGAATGGCTGTTAAAAGCCTCTCATAACAGTGAAGCACGTGTATTGGTTTTCATGATGTTAGCGGTGGCAGGGCTAGGGGCTTTCATGAGTTCCACGGGTGTCGTGGCCATTTTCATCCCTGTGGTGCTGATGATTTGTCGCCAAATGAATATCTCTCCGAAACGTTTGATGATGCCACTGAGTGTCGCCGGGCTTATCAGTGGTATGCTGACGTTGATTGCGACAGCACCGAACCTTGTGGTGAATGCCGAGTTGGTACGTGAAACCGATATGCGTTTGAAGTTCTTTGATTTTACGCCTATTGGCTTGGTGATTTTGTTTATGGGGATCGGCTATATGCTGGTTGCCCGTCGTTGGTTAAAGTCCGATAAAGAAAATGAAACTAATAGCATGGATAAACGTTCCATGAGTGATTTGATTCATGAGTATGGTTTGCAACAACGCACGCAGCGTTTTGTGGTGAAAAAAGGCTCTCCGCTGATTGGTAAAAATCTGGATGAATTACATTTACGTTCTAAATTTGGTTTGAATGTGTTAGCAATTGAGCGTTGGAAGCGTTTTCGCCCGATATTTATTGCGGCGCTTGGTTCCTCAGACGTCCGTGAGAAAGACATTTTATTGATGGATAGCAGCGATCCTGAATTTAATTTAAAAGCCTTTTGTCAGGAATATCATTTAGAGCGGGCGGAAATTCGTGCGCAGTTTTTTTCGGAACAAGCCAGTTCGATTGGCATGGCGGAATTGATTTTAGTGCCGGATTCCGACTGTATCGGAAAATCGACTGAAGAGCTGGCTTTCCGTTCCAAATACGGTTTGAATGTGGTGGGCATTAAGCGTGACGGCGAAGTGCTTGGTGGGCATTTTGTTGAAACGCCCTATAAAGCCGGGGATTTATTGCTGGTGATTGGCGATTGGAAACTCATCCAGCAAATGCGTAGCCACAGCAAAGATTTCTTTGTGTTGAATTATCCAAGTGAAATTACCCGTGCGGTGCCGGCGCAAAGCCAAGCCCCTTATGCCTTATTGAGCATTTTGGTGATGGTGGTGCTGATGGTAACCCGTGTCGTGCCAAATGTGGTGACTGCTCTCATTGCTTGCTTAATGCTAGGCTACTTCCGTTGCGTGGATAGCAAAAGCGCCTATGATTCAATTCACTGGTCAAGCCTTGTGCTGATTGTCGGGATGATGCCATTTTCGCTAGCTTTACAGAAAACCGGCGGGGTGTCGGTGATTGTCGAGTTAATGCTGAATTTAGTTGGCGGCATGGGTAAACATTGGATTTTAATTAGCCTGTTTATTCTCACTGCCGTTGTCGGTTTATTCATTTCTAACACAGCGACTGCAATTTTGATTGTGCCAATCGCTATTACAATGGCACATCAACTCAATTTATCCCCGATGCCATTTGCGATGGTGGTGGCCATCGCTGCTTCAGCTGCGTTTATGACACCGGTGTCATCGCCGGTAAATACCATGGTTTTCGGCCCCGGTGGTTATAAATTTGCTGATTTTGTTAAAGTCGGTGTGCCGTTCACTCTTTTAGTGATGTTAGTGAGTGTGTTTCTTATTCCTTTACTCTTTCCTTTTTAAGGTTTAAGGAGAATGTGATGAGTATTTATGATCTGAAACCCAAATTCCAAAATCTATTACGTCCTCTCGTGATAAAGCTGGAACAACGTGGTGTGACCGCCAATCAAGTCACCTTAACCGCGTGTGCCATTTCTGTCATTTTAGGGCTAATTTTGACCGCACTTTCCGGTTATCATTGGCTTTTTATTTTGATTCCTATTTGGTTGTTCGTGCGCATGGCACTTAATGCCATTGATGGTATGTTAGCGCGTGAATTTAACCAAAAATCCCGTTTGGGCGGATACCTGAATGAAATCACTGATGTCGTGTCTGACGCCGCGTTATATCTGCCTTTTGCTTTTGTCCATCCTTTTGATGCGTTACAAATCGGCTTGATCATTTGGTTGTCGGCATTGACGGAATTTTGTGGTGTGCTCGGGCAAGTGCAAGGAAAAACACGTCGTTATGATGGTCCGTTAGGTAAAAGCGACCGGGCGTTTTTGTTTGGCGTGTTAGGCTTGGTTTATGTTTTTGTCCCTACTTTACCGGATTTTCTCTATTGGTTGCTTTGGGTTGTCATCATTCTATTAATTGCCACCTGTGTAAAACGCGTGAAGTCCGGTTTAGCCGAAGTGGGTAATGAATAGGAGCGTGATTATGTTAGCCAAATTGATTGATTTTCTCTTATGTCGTTTCACCTCCTTTATCACCGGTGTGCGCCCGCAAAAAAATGTGGAACAGCAATCCGCGGATAAACATCGTTTGTATTTTGCCAACCATAACAGCCACGGTGATTTTATTTTGTTGTGGGTCTCTTTGCCTTATCAAGTGCGCAAAAACACTCGCCCGGTTGCCGGCGCGGATTATTGGACAAAAGGGCCGATTCGTCGTTTCTTGGCGTATAATGTGTTCAATATGTTGCTGATTGAGCGGGGAGGCGACAATCCACAAGCCATTACCCAACAAATTAGCGATGCCCTGCAACATCATTCTCTGATTATTTTCCCTGAAGGCACCCGTAAAATGGACGACGATGTGGCGCTACAACCTTTCAAAAGTGGTTTGTATTACATCGCAAAGCAAAACCCGCAATTAGAACTTGTGCCGGTATGGATTAGTAATATGCATAATGTTTTGCCGAAGGGTTTTGTGGTACCAATTCCGCTGTTGTGCGATTTATACATGGGAGAGCCGTTCTTCTACCGTGAAGCGGAAGACAAAACCGATTTCTTGAACCGAGCCGAACAGGCACTATTAAGTCTAAATTTAACCGAAAAAGGGAAAGCATAATGGAAATATGGCAACTGTTTGGTGGGTTAATCATCACTTTAATTATTGCGTCATCAATCGGTTATGGATTGAAATTCAAAGTCGGCTTTTCCACCCCTCATGCGGTAATTGATAATCTTAACGCACGAATTAATGCCTGGTGGGTCATGATTCTGATCATCTTTGCCGCCGCGGCATTGGGTTTTTATGGCGTGATCGGGTTATTTTTTGTGATTTCCTTCATGGCATTGCGTGAATTTTTATCCTTGCTTTATATTCGTCGTGGCGATCATCTCGCACTTGCCGCTTGTTTCTACGTCATTCTGCCTCTTCAATATTTTTTAGTGGCAATTGACTGGTTCAGTATGTTCACTATCTTCATTCCAGTGTATGGCTTTCTATTTTTGCCAATCCTCTCCGCGTTGTTGGGTGATACGGCACATTTCTTAGATCGTTCCACCAAAGTGCAATGGGCATTGATGATCAGCGTCTTCTGCATTTCCCATATCCCGGCAATCCTGACATTAGACATTAAAGGTTTTGAAGATAAAAAACTGCTATTGATGATTTTCTTGATTTTAGTGGTGCAATCCAGTGATGTGTTGCAATACGTATGGGGTAAGTTATTCGGCAAACACAAAATTGCGCCAAAACTCTCGCCATCCAAAACCGTAGAAGGTTTTGTGGGCGGTGTCATCAGCGCCAGTGTGCTGGGTGGCTTGCTCTATTGGCTTACCCCGTTTAACCCGATACAAGCGGTGTTAATGAGCTTATTAATCTGCCTCATGGGCTTTTTAGGTGGGTTGGTGATGTCTGCCATGAAACGCAGTATGGGCGTAAAAGACTGGGGGAATATGATTAGTGGCCACGGTGGTATGTTGGATCGCATGGATTCCCTTTGCTTCGCTGCGCCGATTTTCTTCCATGTGGTGAGATATTATTGGGCTTAGTACGTTAAACCTCATGCTTTAGCCTTTGTTGCGTATACTGAGGGGCGGGCTATCGGTGACTTTTGTCGGCACATTGAGCGCCTTTCTCTTTTTCGTTACAATAGGTTACCGTTTTATGTACATCAGCGTATGAGGCATGAACACGCGAAGACACAGTGAGCAGCGTATTGCCATTGATATCGCAAGTCGGCTAAATTGCTTCTATATTTAATTTAAAAGTGCGGTTAAAAAACACGGTAAATTTTTACCGCACTTTCATTTCGGTGGGCGGAATGATTCCCTTTCGTTCCATGTTTATCTCGTAAAAGGACACAACTATGATTATCGTAACCGGCGGTGCAGGCTTTATCGGCAGCAATATCGTCAAAGCATTAAACGACATGGGTCGTAAAGACATTTTAGTGGTAGATAACTTAAAAGACGGCACAAAATTCATTAATTTAGTGGATTTAGACATCGCCGATTATTGCGACAAAGAAGACTTTATCGCCTCCATTATCGCCGGCGATGATTTAGGTAACATCGATGCCGTTTTCCATGAGGGTGCGTGTTCCGCCACCACCGAATGGGATGGCAAATACATCATGCATAACAACTACGAATATTCCAAAGAGTTGTTGCATTACTGCTTAGATCGCCAAATTCCGTTCCTCTACGCGTCCAGTGCCGCCACTTACGGCGACAAAACCGAATTCCGCGAAGAACGCGAATTTGAAGGCCCGTTGAACGTGTACGGCTATTCCAAATTCTTATTCGACCAATATGTGCGCGCCATTTTACCTGAAGCGCAATCACCGGTGTGCGGTTTCCGTTATTTCAACGTGTACGGCCCACGTGAAGGCCACAAAGGCTCTATGGCAAGTGTCGCGTTCCACTTAAATAATCAAATTCTCAAAGGTGAAAACCCGAAACTCTTCGCCGGTAGCGAACACTTCCGCCGTGATTTCGTGTATGTGGGCGATGTCGCCGCAGTGAACATTTGGTGCTGGCAAAACGGCATTTCCGGTATTTTCAATTGTGGTACCGGCAATGCGGAATCTTTTGCTGAAGTAGCAAAAGCAGTGATAAAATTCCATGGCAAAGGCGAAGTGGAAACCATCCCATTCCCGGAACATTTAAAATCCCGCTATCAAGAATACACGCAAGCGGATTTAACCAAACTCCGCGCTACCGGCTACGACAAACCGTTTAAAACCGTGGCTGAAGGTGTGGCAGAATATATGGCGTGGCTAAATCGTCGATAATGGATAAAAAAATCGTGCTACGTCTGCGAAACGTAGCACGAAAATTATTTCCGTAAAATTGCACAACGTGCATCATCTCAATAGGCGCGATGGCATTAAATAGCAATGAATGCTTTATGCTAACGCAACTTCTAACTCAAACACCATTTTATGTGGAATCGCCCTAAACCCTTCATCTTCCAGCAAATGATGTTGTTGAATATCCTGTTCTACGGTGAGCCTTGTGGACTGCGTATAACTGACGAATTCTTTGGCTTTGGCGATAAGTGCGGTATAAATTTCATTCGTTTTCTCACTCTGACGAACAAAAATATCCGTTAACTGCCAATAACGTTGTAATTGCAAAGAAGATAGGCGGGGGTATAACTGGATAAAACCGACCGCATGCTCATTTTGATCTAAAGCCAAGAAAAAGATGCTTTCACTAAAACGAATGCGATTGGTTAAGAAAGCCAATGTGCGCTCAGGGTTTTCTGCCATGCCATGAGCCAGACGATATTCTTCAAATAACGGCAGCAGAATTTCTAGGTTCCATTGTTCAGCTTTAAAAATTTTAATCATGAGAAAATCGGTCATTTTTTGTTAAATTTATACAGTAGATTGTATCTTTTTAGTGCAAAAGAATCATCTGTTACCAAGAAAATTTTTTAGAACGACGCTCTTTTTTACCGAAAAAGAGGGATTTTTTGCTATAGTAACCACAGTTTTTATTCAATCAGATTAAGGAGAAACAAAATGGCTCGTCGTCCTCTCGTTATGGGTAACTGGAAATTAAACGGTAGCAAAGCCTTCACTCGTGAATTGATCACCGGCTTAAAAGAAGCATTACACGGTGTAACCGGCTGTGATGTGGCAATTGCCCCACCGGTCATGTATTTAGCGGAAGCAGAAAAATTATTATCAGGCTGTGGTTGTAGCTGTGGCGGTCAAAATATCATTCAATTAGGCGCACAAAACGTGGATGTGAATGTGAAAGGTGCTTTCACCGGTGATATTTCCACTGAAATGTTGAAAGATTTTGGCGCGAAATACATCATTATTGGTCACTCCGAGCGCCGTACTTATCACAAAGAAAGCGATGAATTCGTGGCGAAAAAATTCGGTGTGTTAAAAGAAGCAGGCTTAGTGCCGGTATTATGTATCGGGGAATCCGAAGCGGAAAATGAAGCGGGCAAAACCGAAGAAGTTTGCGCGCGTCAAATTGATGCCGTTATCAATCTCTTGGGCGTAGAAGCCTTCAACGGTGCGGTGATTGCTTATGAACCAATTTGGGCAATCGGTACCGGTAAATCTGCGACTCCAGCACAAGCGCAGGCCGTGCACGCATTTATCCGTGGTCATATTGCGAAAAAATCCCAAGCCGTTGCTGATCAAGTGATCATTCAATACGGTGGATCTGTAAACGATGCGAATGCGGCAGAATTGTTTACCCAACCGGATATTGACGGCGCATTAGTGGGTGGCGCATCCTTAAAAGCCCCTGCCTTTGCCGCAATCGTAAAAGCTGCAGCAAACGCGAAGAATTAATTTATTCTCGTTAACTAAAAGAAAATCGCGAAAGAACCGCACGTTAATTGAATTTAAAGTGCGGTTCTTTTTTATTTTAAAACGCAAAAAATATTGAAAACTTAGCAAAAAACGGTTAATTTTGCGCCCTTTTGAATTTATTTCTATTTTAGGGGAAAAATTATGCAACAAACCACGATAAAACAAACAGATACACAACAAACCAAATCGCATTATGAGCCAACCGCAATCAGCAAAATTATTTTTGCCAGCCGTTGGTTACAATTACCAATTTACCTCGGCTTAATTATTGTGCAGGGGATTTATGCGTATAAATTCATGAAATCGTTATGGGAGTTGATTGTCAACCTGAACGAAATGGATTCCAATACCATTATGCTGGCGGTGTTAAACCTGATTGATGTGGTGATGATTGCGAATTTATTAGTCATGGTGATTATCGGCGGTTATGAAATCTTTGTCTCCAAGCTCCGCACACGCGGACACCCGGATCAGCCGGAATGGTTGAGCCATGTCAACGCCTCCGTGTTGAAAGTTAAATTAGCCATGTCGATCATTAGTATTTCATCTATTCATATGTTACAAACCTTCGTTAACGCAACGAATATGCCGGAAAAAACGATGATGTGGCAGTTATTGTTGCATTTAGGTTTTTTGGCGTCAGCGATTGCCATGGCATATACGGATAAAATTCTTTATAGTACAAGCCACAAATCACATTAATAAATCAAAAAAATGGTAAGACGAATGACGGAATGTCTTGAAATTACGCCGCAACAAGCTTGGGAAATGCTTCAACATGACGATGCGGCTGTATTAGCCGATGTGCGTGATGCGCAAACCTTTAGCTATGCCCATCCCAAAGGCGCGTTTAATTTAACGGAAGCCACTTGGCCACACTTTGAGGCGTTGTATGATTACGATCAGCCGATCATTCTCAGTTGCTATCATGGTATTAGTAGCCGTAACGTGGCAGCCTTTTTGCTGCGTAACGGCTATGAAAAGGTGTATAGTCTGCAGGGCGGTTTCGCCGCGTGGGAAAAGGCGAACCTACCGTTAGAGACTGGTTATGCGTTAAACCCAACAGAGGCGATGTAATAGAAAATGCCGTAAAAAATGACCGCACTTAACGCCAAACCTCTGCGGGCAAAAGCCGGGTGGCGTTGATGGAGTTTATAGAAAACACGCGCCACGATGCCAAGGAGAAAAGGATAGACCCAAAGAAAAACGGACATGGCAGTGATTTGGTTGTCGCTGAGATGCGTATTATTCAATAAGTGCGGTGAAATTAGCATCGCTAACGGCCACAAGAATATCGGGAAACAAAAGGCCGCAATTGCCCACGTAAAGGGGCTGAACCCTGATGGCAAATTTTGATTTCTCATTTTTTCTCCATACGTAAAATTTTGGAACAGGAATATAGCAAATGCAGCATTTGTTTGGTAGTGAAATCCCGTCGTTAGCACAGCATTTCCGTGATGAAATTGCAAAAAAATATCACGTTGAACTCGTTATTCAAGAAACTCAAGATGCACAAGGCAATGTGGTTTATGATGTATTTCTCCCACAAAATTCACCGCACTTTGACGCCATCATTGCGGAAAGCGAAAACTTCTTACAGGCATGGTTGGCGCAACAAAACGCCCGTGCGTGGCAACAAAGCAGCGACAACACTCACGTTCATGCGACATCCCTCCCCTCCTCTCACTTAAATAAGGCTTCTATTTTTTCTTATCTTCAACAACAAAAAATCACTGTGATCATCACCGCACTTTGTGTCGTCATTTATCTTTTTATGCTTTTCGGTTTTGCCGAACCCATTTTATTGGCAACGCATTTCCCTGAAGAGGCGACACAAGAAAGTGAAATTTGGCGTTATTTTACGCATACCTTAGTGCATTTATCCAATATGCACATTTTGTTTAATCTTACTTGGTGGTGGATTTTTGGTGGTGCGATTGAGCGTCAATTAGGTTCTTTAAAACTGCTGCAAATTTACTTCTTTGCCGGCGTGATAAGCGGCATAGCGCAAAATCTTGTCAGCGGTCCGGAATTTTTCGGCTTATCGGGTGTTGTCTATGCGGTGTTAGGCTATGTGTTTGTGTTGGATAAAATCCATAAACAAACCGTTTTTGCATTGCCGGACGGCTTTTTCAATATGTTACTCATCGGGATTTTACTGGGCTTTGCCGGCCCGTTGATCGACATTCAAATCGGCAATACGGCACATATTTCAGGATTGTTGGTGGGCATGGGACTCGCTTGGATGGATCGAAAAATTCGCATTAAGTCGTGATTTCCCCCATTAAATACGCTACATTGGCACGCAAAATCTTGCGAAAGAAGGAAAAGTGATTATGAAACAATCTCTTCGTCATCAGAAAATTGTTGAGCTGGTCAAACAAAAAGGCTATTTAAGCACAGAGGAATTGGTGGCTTTATTTGGCGTGAGTCCGCAAACCATTCGGCGAGATTTAAACGAACTAGCGGAAACCAACTTTATCCGCCGTCATCACGGTGGCGCAGCCTCGCCTTCTACGGCGGAAAATAGCGATTATCACGATCGCAAACACTTTTTTTCTCAAGAAAAAAACCGTATTGCAAGACAGGTCGTACAGCTCATCCCAAACGGTGCATCGTTATTCATTGACATCGGCACTACCTCCGAAGCCGTTTCCTTTGCATTATTAGGACATCAACGATTACGCATTGTGACCAACAATCTTAATGCTGCGCACATTCTGATGCAAAATGATTCCTTCGATATTACCATCGCCAGTGGTTCCCTACGCCAAGACGGGGGCATTATCGGCGAATCCACCGTAGAATTTTTATCACAATTTCGCTTAGATTTTGGTGTGTTAGGCATTAGCGCCATTGATTTAGACGGTACCTTATTGGACTATGATTATCACGAAGTGCAAGTGAAACGTGCCATTATTGATAATTCACGCAACACCTTATTAGTCACCGATCACTCTAAATTTAGTCGCCGCGCGATGGTGAAACTGGGTTCGATTACGGATGTGGAATATGTTTTCACCGACTCGGATGTGCCGGCAGGGATTGATGAATTATTAAAAAATAAAAACGTCAATCTTGTGATTTGTTAATGCGACATCCTCCCCTAGAAATTCGGCGAGACACGCAGAGAAAATAACCATAAAAAAGACCACACTTTACAGCCTTAAAGTGCGGTCTTTTTCTTTTGTGTTTTTATCGTCTAACCTTTCTTATCTAACAAGCGAATATAACGTGTTGCCGATAACCATGCGCCGATATAGCCCATCATCATGCAAACAATTAGCAAGAAAAGAAATTCGGCAAAACTGAGGCCGTTTAAATGAAAACTCACGGCGAAAATATCAGTCACATATTTCACCGCACCGGTGAAATAGCCAATCACCAAGCTACTGAAAATCGCCGCCAAAATGCCACCTAACACCGCATAAATCATGCCGGTATAAAGAAATGGGCGGAGGATAAATTGATCGGTCGCACCGAGCAATTTCATCACTTCAATGTTCGCTTGATTGCTGTAAACGTCAGCACGAATACTGTTGCCGATCACCAAGAAAACCGCAACTGCCATCAGCAGCGTACAGAAAATCGCCACATGCGCCACTAACCACGTCAGTGCGGTCAATTTTTCCAACCAATCGTTATCTAAACGCACTTCTTGAACGCCTTTGATTTTATCCAAGTTTTCCCGCAATTCATTGCGTTTTTGCGATTCGTTAAAGGCTTTGGTTGGTTTAATCATCACTACCGCCGGCAATGGATTGTCATCTAACACATCCAGTTCTTCGTTAAAACCCGACCATTGACGAAATTCGCTTAAGCTTTCCTTGCGAGAAATGTAATTGAGCGACTCTACGCCCTCTTGCTGACGGATTTTTTCCACCACCAAATTGGCATCGTCTTCTGACAAGTTTTTATGTAAATACACGGTCAGTTCACTTTCCGGATAAAACTGCGTGGTGGCGTCATGAATATTTTTCCAAAGCAGGTAGCTTACAGTTGGAATCGTTAAGGACACAGCGATCACTAACACGGTGATGAGCGTGGCAAATTTACGTTGATATAAATCGGCAAACACGGCACGCAGGGAATACAGGGCTTGGGCGCCAAAAGGCAAACTAAAACGACGAGAATTCATGTTACCTCCTAACGCAAATAACCTTGCTCAAGCACAAGGCAAGGTTTAGGTTTTTGTTGAACAATGCTAATGTCGTGCGTGGCAATTAAGACGGTCATGCCAAGACGATTAAACTCTTCAAATAAATTGAAAATCTCAAAAGACAGTGCGCTGTCTAAATTGCCGGTGGGTTCATCGGCTAACAATAATTGCGGTTTATGCACGATAGCGCGGGCAATATCCACCCGTTGTTGCTCGCCGCCCGACAAATGCGCCGTGGAATGATGCGCGCGATCACGCAATCCCACACGATCCAATGCTGCCAACGCACGACTATTGGCATCTTTCGGGTGTTGTCCGGCAATAATCAACGGCAGCGCCACGTTATCCAACACGGAACGATCGGACAATAAACGATAATCTTGATGCACCATGCCGATTTGACGGCGTAAAAACGGTACTTCATGGCGGGATAAACGGGTAATATCGTGTCCGTTAAACCAAATTTGCCCACCATTGGCACGCTCCATGCCCATAATTAATTTCAGCAGGGTACTTTTCCCCGCACCGGAATGCCCCACCAAGTAGGTCATACTGCCCACCGGTAAATGAAAGCTTAACCCTTGCAGCGCCGGTTTTCCGCCCAAATAAGCTTTACTCACATTTGCAAATCGAATCATTTTTCTTCTCTAAAAAACACGTCATTTTTGAACCACACTTTATTCCTCTTCATGAGCAAATAAAGCGTCAATAAATTCTTCTGCGTTAAATTCGCGTAAATCTTCAATTTTTTCGCCTACGCCGATATAGCGGATCGGCAAATTGAACTGGTCGGCGATGGCAAAAATTACGCCGCCTTTCGCAGTACCATCCAATTTGGTTAGGCTGATGCCGGTAAGCCCAACGGCTTCGTTAAATAACTTAGCTTGGCTAATGGCGTTTTGACCGGTACCCGCATCCAACGTCAGCATAATTTCATGCGGTGCACTTTCATCGTATTTTTTCATCACGCGCACGATTTTTTTCAACTCGTCCATCAAGTTATTTTTATTTTGTAAACGACCGGCAGTATCGGCAATAAGCACATCAATATTGCGCGCCGCCGCTGATTGCATCGCATCAAAAATTACCGATGCCGAATCGGAACCGGTACTTTGCGCCACCACCGGAATGTGATTACGCTCGCCCCACACTTGCAACTGCTCTACTGCGGCGGCTCGGAAAGTATCGCCCGCCGCCAACATGACGGATTTGCCTTCCATTTGGAATTTACGCGCCAGTTTGCCGATAGTGGTGGTTTTACCTACACCATTCACACCCACCATTAAAATCACATAAGGCTTTTTGCTGCCATCAATGCGTAATGGTTGTGCCACCGGTTTTAGGATCTCGCCCATTTCCAGTTTAAGTTGTTGGTACAAGGTATCGGCGTTTTGTAACTGCTGACGGGTCGCATGTTGCGTTAAGTTGTTGATAATTTTTGTGGTTGTCGGCACGCCGATGTCGGCAATGAGAAGTTGTTCTTCCAATTCTTCAAACAATTCATCATCGATTTTTTTACCAAGAAAGAAACTGCGGAAGCCTGCCCCAATATTTTGTTTGGTTTTCACCAAACCTTTGAGTAATCGACTAAAAAAGCCACCTTCACTTGGTTTTTCCTGTGTTTCTGCCATGTCGGCAACGGCGCTTTCTTCTTCGTGTTCTTCCGTTTCAGCGATAAATTCATCTTTAATATCTACCGCACTTTCGACTTGTACTTCTGCTTCGCTCGCAGAAAGTGCGGTTGGATTTTCCAGCGTTTCTTCAATAGATTGAGTTGACTCATCTGATGGCGCAAGCGTCCACGCTTGTGCCGCCGGGTTTTCCTCTTGAAAGGTCTCTACCTCAACCGATGGCGCACGCTTCACAGCGTGTGCCCCATCTTCTTCCGATTGCGTTATTTCAGATTGCGCTTCATGAACTTCAGGCACAAGCGTGGACGCTTGCGCCATCAATGTCTCTTCTGTTGATGGATTTTCGCGTGCGGTTTCATCTAAAAGTGCGGTTGTTTTTTCCGCCGTTTCTTGCGCTACATCTTGCGTTTCGGGTTCATGAGAAAGCGGTTTTTGTGATTCCGGTGCTTTCGGTTCTGTTGATGTTTCCTGTTTATTTTTGCCTAATCCGAACCAAGACCAAAATCCGCCTTTTTTCTTTTCATCTGACATAAATTGCCCACTCTTGTTTAAACTTGATAAAATGCCGCTCATTCTAGCAAAAAAACACATCATTTTCCTGCCGATTTATATGAAAAAAGCAACAACACAACACAGCACGAAAGGCGAAGTGCGCATTATCGCCGGGTTATGGCGCGGGCGAAAATTGCCTGTGCTGCCCTCCCAAGGCTTGCGCCCTACCGGCGATCGGGTAAAAGAAACGCTATTTAACTGGCTAATGCCCTACATTGTTGACAGTGAATGCTTAGACTGTTTTGCCGGTAGCGGCTCTCTTGGTTTTGAAGCGCTTTCTCGCCAAGCGGCAAAAGTGACCTTTTTGGAATTGGAAAAAGCGGTGGCGCAACAATTAAACAAGAACATTCAAACCTTGAAATGTGCCGATCGCGCACAAGTCGTCAATCAAAATAGCCTGCACTTTTTAAATCATGCGCAAAATCAACCGTACTTTGATGTGGTCTTTCTCGATCCGCCGTTTCATTTTAATTTAGCCGAGCAAGCTATTGCTTTATTAGCGCAAAACAACTGGCTTCGCCCACAAGCCTTGGTTTATGTGGAAACGGAAAAAGGCAAGGAACCAAACGTACCGGAAAACTGGATGGTGTTAAAACAAAAAGACAGCGGGCAAGTGAGTTATCGACTCTATCAAGTTGAAAATGCGGTAGCCTGACTAAACGCCGTTATTCAGAACGTGCCTAAACAAAAATGCCACCCTCAATCTGGTTTGTTATGTGAGGGCGGCATCCGTTTAGTTAAGAAAAGTGCGCATTATTTTGCTAAGCATTGTGCATAGCTATCTGCGGTAAATTGAAGGAAAGCGGCATAAGAATTAACGCCCAGTTTAACGGCATCGCCCATCGGGTCAAGACGACCGACATTCACTTGTGTCCCTTTGCTTAAACTTTCAATCACTTTTGGCGTGAACTGTGGTTCAGCAAATAAGCAGTTGACTTTGTGTTCGGCAATTTCTTCTTTAATTTTTGCTAAGGTTTTTGCACCCGGTGCGACCAACGGATTAATGGTGAAATAACCGGTTTGGTTCAATCCATAGGCTTGGTTGAAATAGCCGTAAGCATCGTGGAATACATAGAAACCTTTATCTTTTACGCTTTCCAATTGTGTTTTGATTTTCGCGCTTTGCTCATCTAAAGTGCGGTTAAATTCCGCCACATTTTTTTCAATCTGTTCTTTTTTCTCCGGATATTGTTTAATCAGTTTTGCCGCAATGCGTTGCGCAACGGATTTACTGATGTCCGGAGAGTACCAAACGTGCCAATTTACGCCTAAGTCTTCATGGTCGTGATCATGATGATGTTCATGCCCGGCGTGTTCATGTTTGTGATCCTGTTCTTCGTGTTTATGCTCATGTTTCTCGTGATCGTGGTGATGTCCTTCGTGGGCATGATCATGATCCTCATGCGCTTCACCTTCGCCATGATGATGGTGATGGTGTTCACCTTTTAATAAGAACGGTTCAATGGCGGCAATGTCTTTGATGGTTAAGACTTTTTTATAGTCCAGATCATCAATGGATTTATCTAAAAAGCCATCCACATCCTCGCCGATCCAAACGACCATTTCAGCGGACTTGAGCTTTTGCACATCGGAGGGTTTTAAGCTGTAATCATGTGGTGACGCACCGGCCGGGACTAACACTTCCGTGTCGGTGATACCATCAGCAATAGAGGAGGCGATAAAACCTAATGGTTTAACAGAAGTTACGATGGTTGCAGAAGCCACCGCGGAGAAAGAAAGAATCGCTGTGGCAATCGCCGTTTTTTTCAAACCTTGTACGAATTGAGTCATTGTATTTCCTTTTATAATGGGACAGATAAGTTGAATAAAACGCGATTAGGTTACTCTTTTTTTATTTGGATGACTATCTTTTTTTATGAAAAAAAATAAGTCAGTCTTTTTTCTGTAATAACTTATCAATGACACGAGAAACCGCAAAAAATCCAAAGGTCGCCGTAATCATCGTTGCCGCGCCAAACCCATTGGCGCAATTCATGGTGGCTGACGTAGAGCAGTTTTCTCCCATTTGAGGAAAAATCAGTGGTTGGGTAGAAAAGACTGCCTCGATGGAAAATTTACGTTTTGGATTTTGCGTGAAATGATAATCCTTGCGTAAAACCGACCGCACTTTTGCCAACAGTGGATCTTGAATGGTGCGGCTTAAATCGGCAATTTGAATTTGGCTTGGATCCGTTTGCCCGCCGGCGCCACCCACGGTGATAATGTTGATTTTATGGCGTTTACAGTAGGCAATTAACGCTGCTTTTGTTTTCACATTATCAATGGCATCAATGACATAATCATACTCAGCACGAAGGTATTGGGATAAATTATCCGCAGAAATAAAATCATCAATGACATTGACATCGCATTCGGGGTTAATCAATTTCACCCGTTGTTGCATGACCTCTGTTTTGAGCTGACCGATATTGCCTGTCAAGGCATGAATTTGGCGATTGATATTCGTGACACAAATATCATCCATATCAATCATCGTGATTTTTCCCACGCCTGAGCGAGCAAGCGCTTCCACCGCCCAAGAACCCACACCGCCAATGCCAATAACACAAATATGCGCTTGGCGTAAACGGGTTAAAGCCTCGGTGCCATATAAACGACCGATACCGCCGAAACGTTGTTCGTAATTATCCACACGCGCCATTAACGTAATACCCAAACGCGACCATAATGTTTTGACAAGCCGGCAATATGCCCTGCCTGATCGCCGATACCACGATATAAATCGAAATGGTGTCCGTTCACCGCACCGCCTACATCTAATGCCACCATCAAATGCAGTTTGTGTTCACCCGTCCAATTACCCTCATTATCAATTTGTGGCACTTCGACTAACAAGACGCTCCCCAACGGAATCACACCACGGTCAGAAGCCACCGAAGCCATTGGCACTAACGGAACGCCTGCCGCGCCTTTCACTTTGCCATTCGGATCATTCTTAAAGAAGACATAAGACGGATTACGTTCAAGCAAACCTTGAACCCGTGACGGGTTTGCATTCGCCCAATCACGAATCGCCTGAATAGACATTTTTTCTTTCGGAATCTCGCCGTCTTCCACCAACAAACGTCCCACGGCAGCGTACGGGTAACCATTTTGGCCGGCATACGCAAAATAATTCAAATTGCCATCACCAAAATCAACGTAACCACTGCCCTGTACGCCAAGCAGGAAGTTATCAATCATGGAATCACTATACGCCAGTTCTAATCCTTTGCCTTTCAATGCACCGGCATAAATTTCAGCACGAGAAAAACGCTTTTGTGACGGAAGCGCATAAATCGGTTGGTTATATTTGCCTTGCGGTGTGCGGCGAGCATGAATCACCGGGGAATAATAGCCCGTCATTAACACGTTTTGATAGCCGTCAAAGCCTTTCATCACTTGTGGATTAATGCCGAAATCAGTAAGTTTGCTCACATTGGCACCGGCTAATACCCATGCGGTGATTTTTTCATAGGTCGGCGCAAAATTGCGGCTCAGTTTGCCGGAGTACGTATTCACATTGGAAAGTTGGGTTAAAAAATCGCCTTGATTTATGACCGCACTTTGGTTTTCCACACGGGATACTGGGCTGAAAATAGCTTGTTGATAGGTCCGTCCTTTGTATATCGCGCCGAATTTTTGCGGATCAATATCCGTACTCGTTGATTGAGCGCTGCGTTTTGAAGTATTTTGATGTTCCGTTGGTGAACACCCGGCTAATATCACCGCCACGGAAAGCGCTAGAAGTTTATAAAGAGAAGATTGATTCAATCGCATACACAACATCCTAGGATAAACGAAAAATAAAGGCCGAATTCTACCCTAATTTCGCTTGGATGAACACGGGGAACATCCAAGCATATAAAGTGCGGTCGTTTTTTCCGACAAAATAGGCGCGTGTATGCGATAAAGTGTCCTTTTGACTATTGCAACCAGAAGAGGTAACCGAAGGTCGCGATAACAAAGATACACACGATATTTAAAAGAATACCGGCTCTTACCATTTCACTTTGTTTCACTTCACCGGTACCGAACACAATGGCATTCGGCGGTGTTGCCACCGGCAACATGAAGGCACAAGACGCACCTAAACCGATGATTAAGGCTAAGCCAATTTCCGGCATACCAAGAGATTGTGCGATAGAAATGAAAATCGGCACTAACAAGGCTGCACTGGCGGTGTTGGAGGTGAATTCCGTTAAGAAAATAATGAATGCAGCAACCAATAAACCGATGAGATAGAAGTGACCACCTTCAATCAGGAATACGATACCGTCAGCCAAGATTTTGCTTGCACCGGAATTTTTTAATACCGCACTTAAGGTTAAGCCGCCACCGAAGAGCATTAATACGCCCCAATCGGTATTGTCTTGAATTTGCTTCCAGTTTGTTACGCCGGCAACACAAAGGATAACCGCGGCAGATAAAGCAATCACGCTATCGAAGCTGGCAATTTTCCCCTCTAATCCTAATGCGCCTGCAAGAATCGGGTTGATTTGGCTACTGAAAACCCAGCTCAATGCAATAAAGACGAAAATCGCTAAGGTAATCCAACGTTGTTTATTCATTGGAATCGCTTCAAATTGTTGGTCAAAACGAATATTGAGTTTTGGTTTGAAGACAATATACAGCGTTCCGATCATGATTGGCATTAAGATAATCATGATAGGCAAGCCATACCACAACCAATCAGCGAAGGTGAGGTGCAATTGCGTTGCAACGATGTTGTTTGGTGGGCTTCCTACTAAGGTTCCCATACCACCGATACTGGCGCTATACGCAATCCCTAAAAGCACAAACACATAGGTGTTATGTTCTGAATTACGATCCAACCGGCTAAGCACGCCCATGGCAAGGGGTAACATCATAGCTGCAGTCGCGGTGTTACTGACCCACATGGACAAAAACGCAGTCACCGAGAATAAATACATCACCGCGACAAATAAATTGCCTTTTGCCAAAGCCATAATTTTGTTGGCGATCATTTTATCTAACTGTTGAATATGAAGCGCTGTCGCTAAAGCAAAGCCCCCGAAGAATAAGAAGATATTCGGATCGGCAAAGGTGGCTAGTGCCGTACTGGTTTTGACTAATCCTAAGAAAATGGCAAGTAGCGGAACAATTAACGCCGTGATCGTGACGTGTAAGGCTTCCGTTAACCACAAAATGGCAACCAAAGCCAATAATGCCAACCCACCATTGGCATTTTTATCAAAAGGCAGTGTATTGAGTAAGACAAAAAAGAGAATAACTGCAGAAATCAAGATAATCACACGCTTGTTGATCCCATTTTTATTTAGTGTTGTGTTGCTCATGGTTTCATCCTTTTAAATAAAATAGAAGATCGACATATTGCCTAACAATGTAAACAATATGTTAGAAAACTATCATTGTATAAATAAAAAGCAACGCCTTTTTTGTGGATTTGTGAAGTAGCGCAAAAAAAAAGTGCGGTTGAAATAATAAAAATTTCAACCGCACTGAGGAGAATTTAATGCTTCTGCCTATTCTTGTTCCGGATCGTCTAAATCTAACGGCTCTTGCGACAGAATAATGCCGGTTAAATCAGCATAAATATAATCTTCTGGGAAGAAGGTCACGCCACCAAAATTAACCGGAACATCGGTTTCGCCATGATTGCTTTCATCCGCGCCCACCGGAATTGGCGCTAAGGCATGAATGCCGATGTCGATATTTTCCAACTGCTGGATTTGACGAACTGCACCATAAACAATGATGCCTTCCCAGTGATTGTCTGCGGCTAATTGTGCGAGTTCCGCATCAATTAATGCACGACGCACGGCACCGCCGCCATCAACGACTAATACGCGTCCTTCACCGTTTTCTTCTAAAATTTCAGCGATTAACCCGTTATTTTCAAAGCATTTTACGGTGGTGACTTTGCCATAAAAAGAACTTAACCCGCCGAAACTTGAGAAAACAGGTTCGACAACATCGACTTGATCGAGATAAATATCACAAAGTTCAGAAGTATCAATGTACATAAAAGACCCTATTTTTAAGATAAATACTGCGAGCTAGTATAGTCCGTTTCAGCCTAGAAGCAAGCCAAAACTAAATAGCCCATTGATAAGTAACGCAATCAGCGACATTTGCGCTAACATCGGGCGCAATGCCACCGGTTCTTTATGAGAGAAAACAAAATGCGCATGTTTGAACAAGAGCGGATAAGTGAGCAAAAAGACGAAACTCAACGGATTACGCAAATTCATGAGGGCAAACAAAAGATAAAACAAGGCAGCGATAGAAAGTAGCAAGCAATGATAAATCCGCCCATGATGCGGACCTAAGCGCACGGCAAGGGTGTTTTTACCTGCTTTGCGATCTTGTTCAATATCACGCAAGTTATTGATATTTAATACAGCTGTCGCAAGTAATCCGCTGGCAATGGCAGGCAGTAAAATAACAGCAGAGAAGTCATGCACTTGCAGATAATAGGTGCCGCCGATGCCCAATAGCCCAAAGAAAATTAACACGGAAATATCGCCTAAACCCAAATAGCCGTAAGGCTTGCTGCCCACGGTGTAGGTGATGGCGGCAACAATAGCCAATACACCGAGAAGGGAAAAGGCGATTAAATCGCTCACATTTTGGTAAGCCATGCCGATTAAGAGCGCGCCACAAAGGAAACTCAAGGCGATCATGACATAAAGCCCTTTTTTCAGTTGTGCTGCAGAAATGGCGCCTTGCTGAATGCCGCGTAATGGCCCAATACGTTCTGCTGTGTCGGAGCCTTTTTGGTGATCACCGTAATCATTGGCGAAGTTGGAAAGAATTTGCAGAAATAACGTGGTGAGTAAACATAACACCGTGATTCCCCAATGGAAACTGCCCGCCCAATAGGCAAGTGCCGAACCGGTTAAAATGGTTGCCAAGGCCAACGGCAGGGTTTTTGGACGCGCTGTTTCAATCCACATTTTTATTGTCTTTTTTGTCATAATGGCTACTCGAATAACGAAAAATAAGGCGATTTTTTACCGCACTTTTAGCTAAAATAGGCGCCATTCTACAAGGTTATTTTGCAGATTTTAACTGTTTTAAGGAAAATATGTCTGATTCTCTCACATTGCAGCCCGTTGCGGTGATTCATACCCCTTACAAAGAAAAATTTTCTGTGCCGCGTCAACCCAATTTAGTGCAGGACGGCACCGGCATTGTCGAATTGTTTCCCCCTTACAATCAAGCGGAAGCTGTACGCGGTTTAGCGCAATTCAGCCACCTTTGGCTGATTTTTCAATTTGATCACATTCCGCAAGGTAAGTGGCATCCTACCGTGCGCCCACCCCGTTTAGGTGGCAATCAGCGGGTTGGCGTGTTTGCCTCGCGCTCGACACATCGCCCGAATCCCATTGGGTTATCCAAAGTGGAATTGCGCCACATAGAATGTAAAAACGGCAAGGTGTTGTTACATCTCGGTGCCGTCGATTTAGTGGACGGCACACCGATTCTCGACATCAAACCTTATCTTGCCTATGCGGACAGTGAACCGAACGCGATTTCCGGTTTCGCCCAAAGCGAACCGAAACCGTTGCTAAATGTGGAATTTACTGCAGAAGCGGAAAGTGCTGTCAAAAAACACAGCAAAAATCGACCGCACTTACAACGTTTTATTACCGAAGTGATCCAACAAGATCCCCGCCCAGCGTATCAACAAGGCAAAGCCACCGATCGTCTTTACGGCATTTCGTTGTATGACTTGAATGTGAAATGGCGGATTAAAGCGGATACGGTGGATGTGGCGGAAATCGTCAGTGTGTCGGTTTAATTTATTTACTTCCTAAGGAAATCTTTTTATCCTATGTCATACATTCTGCATTACATCGAGGAGGATTTTGATGGCAACATTAAATGTTCGTTTAGATAGCACGTTAAAGCAGCAAGCTTATGCGGTATTAGAGCAGCTAAATATTTCACCAAGCGAGGCAATTCGCCTTTATTTTCAATATATTACAGATAATCATAGCTTACCGATTAAATCCGTCGTAGTCACTGACAAAGAACAAGATTTATTGGAAAAAGTGCGTTATCGCTTGGCAAATCCGCAAAAGGGCATCAAGGTTAACTTAGATGAACTATGAACTGGAATTTGATCCTCGGGCGCTAAAAGAATGGCGTAAGTTAGATGAGACGGTTCGTCATCAATTCAAGAAGAAACTTGCAGAAGTGCTTGTTAATCCCGAAATTCCGGCAAATCGACTCAGTGATTTGCCGAATTGTTACAAGATTAAGTTGAGAAAATTAGGCTATCGTCTCGTTTATCAAGTCCAACAGATGCGAATTACGGTTTTTGTGATTGCTATTGGCAAACGCGAACGCACGGAAGCTTATGCCAGAGCAAAAGAACGAATTTAACGTTAAAAGGAAATCTGTTTCACTTATTTTGTCGTTTTAAAATATCCTAAATATTCACCGCACTTTTCACGCTTTCTTATTCACTCAACCCTGCCAAAATCGAACATTCCGGGCAGTCGTTACCTTGGCAGTTGTCGTGCCAGCGTTGGAGTTCAGCCACCATATTTTGTAATGCCTGAATTTGCGCGTTGAGGGTTTCGATATGTTGTGCCGTAAGTTGTTTCACTTCACGGCTGTTGCGATGTGGGTTGTCTTGTAATTGGAGTAATTGGGCGATTTGTTGCAGGGAAAAACCCACGTCTCGCGAGTGGCGGATAAAACGCAAACGGGCGAGATCGTTTTCTTCATAATAGCGGTAACCTGAAAGTGTACGTGTGCCGGCTTTGAGTAAGCCCCGTTTTTCGTAATCGCGGATTTGTTTGGCTGATAAGCCGGTGAGTTTGGCTGCTTGACTGATATTCATAAAAAGTGTTTGACCTTAACCTAACGTTAAGGTTTATAGTAACCTCACCGACCAAGGTCGGCAAGGTTTAACTAAACAAAGGAGCAAATAATGCAAAATGTAACTTTAAAAATTGATGGCATGACCTGTGGTGGCTGTGTGAAAAGCGTGACCCGCGTATTGAGCGAATTGGACGGTGTGGCGCAAGCAGATGTTAGCTTGGAAAAAGCGCAAGCGGTCGTGAGTTTTGATGAAAATAAAGTGCAACCGGCAGCGTTGGTAGAAACCGTGGAAGATGCCGGGTTTGATGCGGCAGTGGTATGAGTTTTGTTTATTGCTTATTCATTGATGGCGGCGTCTCCTGATACAGCCTTTTGATTGTTGCTTTGTTGTAAGCAGGCGTCGGGAGACGCGCGCTATGATTATGAATAAGCACAAGCGTGGACGCTTGCGCTAGCTGTTGTGCTAGCTGTCGTTTAATATCGATGATAAAAAACATTTCCAAAACCCACCGCACTTTTCCGTGAAGAAAGTAAAAAGAGGATGTTATGCAAAAAGTCTCCATTCAAATTGGCGGTATGACGTGCCAGTCGTGCGCCAGTCGGATTGAAAAAGTGTTGAATAAAAAGGATTTTGTGCAGCAGGCGGGCGTGAATTTCGCCAGTGAAGAAGCGCAGATTACTTTTGATGAAAAGCAAACTTCCGTTGAACAGCTGATCCAAATTATTCAAAAAACCGGTTTCGCCGCCCAATTAAAGCAAGAACAGGCAGAGTTGCCGCAAGAACGAAACATTTCGTGGCGGTTGATTTTATTATGGCTGATTAACGTGCCGTTTTTAATTGGTATGCTCGGCATGATGCTGGGACGGCATGATTGGATGTTGCCGCCGATGTGGCAAATGGTGTTAGCCACGATTGTGCAATTCGGCCTAGCGATTCCCTTCTATAAAAGTGCTTGGGGCAGTATTAAAGGTGGCTTGGCAAATATGGATGTGTTGGTCAGTCTTGGCACGCTCACCATTTATTTTTATTCCGTCTTTATGCTGTTTTATATGCCATACATGTCTCATGAACAGGGTTCGGCGAATATTTATTTTGAAGCGTCCGTCATGGTATTGGGTTTTGTGAGTTTGGGAAAATTCTTAGAAGATCGCACCAAAAAGCACAGCCTAAATAGCCTTGGTTTATTGTTACAGCTGACGCCAAAACAGGTGCGCGTGCAACGTAACGGCGAATGGCAAACTGTGCCGTTAAATCAAATCCAAGTGGGTGAACTGTTACGCGCCAACCAAGGTGAGCGCATTGCGGCGGATGGCGTGGTGGAATCTGGTTCGGGTTGGTGTGATGAAAGCCATTTAACCGGCGAATCGCTGCCTGAAATGAAAAAATCGGGCAGCCGCGTGTTGGCTGGCGCAATGGTAACGGATGGCAGCTTGGTTTATCGTTCGCAACAGCTTGGCAGCCAAACGTTGCTTGGCGATATGATGAATGCCCTTTCTGAAGCGCAAGGCAGCAAAGCGCCCATTGCCCGTTTTGCCGACAAAGTGGCGGCAGTGTTTGTGCCAACGGTAATCGGCATTGCCTTGCTAACGTTTTTACTTACTTGGTGGCTTCAACAAGATGTGGTGACGGCGTTGATTCATGGGGTTGCGGTGTTGGTGATTGCCTGCCCTTGTGCGTTGGGCTTGGCGACGCCTGCGGCGATCATGGTGGGCATGGGCAAAGCAGTGAAGCAGGGTATTTGGTTTAAAGATGCCGCCGCTATGGAAGAAGCCGCCCATGTGAACGCAGTGGTATTGGATAAAACCGGCACGCTTACAGAAGGTAAACCGCAAGTGGTCGCTTTTTGGCAGGCGCAAAGTGCGGTCTATTCTGAAGACGAAATTTATGCCTTAACCGCCGCCATTGAACAAAGCGCAACGCATCCGTTGGCAAAAGCCCTTGTACAAGCGGCAGAGATGAGAGGCGTAATATTGCCTGCGGTGCAACATATTCAGGCAGAGGTGGGGCAAGGTATTCAAGGCGAGATTGAACATATCGGCACGGTGAAAGTGGGGAAACCTGCCTATTGCGGTTTGACGTTACCGACCGATCTTGATCCGGTGTGGCAGATCGCCAGCATTGTGGCGGTTGCTGTAAACGATGAGCCCGTTGCCGCGTTTGCCTTGGCGGACGCCTTAAAACCGGACAGTCAAAAGGCGATTCAGCGTTTGCAAGCGAACAATATCGATGTGTATATCATGAGCGGCGATAATCTGAACGTGGTGCAATACATTGCCGATCAGCTTGGGATTCAACATGCGCAGGGCAATATGTCGCCGCGAGATAAAGCAAGTACGGTCAAACTTCTCCAAGAAAATGGCAACGTGGTTGCTATGGTAGGGGATGGGGTGAATGACGCGCCGGCACTCACAGCCGCCAATGTAAGTTTTGCCATGCACGATGGTGCGGATGTGGCGCAACACAGTGCGTCGGCAACCCTGATGCAGCATTCGGTCAATCAGTTGGTGGATGCTTTATTGATTTCCCGCGCGACCTTGAAAAACATTAAACAAAACTTGTTTTTTGCCTTTATTTATAACGTGTTAGGCATTCCGTTAGCCGCATTTGGCCTGCTCAGTCCGGTGATTGCCGGCGCGGCGATGGCGATGAGTTCGATTTCCGTGTTAAGCAATGCGTTACGCTTGAAAAAGGCGAAAATGACATAACCATAATGGCTTAGCATAAAAACATAACGAATCTCGCTAAAAACTGCTATATTACAAGCCGTTATATTCTCAATATTGAAAGGAGAAAGTATGTCTATGCAGGTTTTGCTTTCAAACCAACCGGCTTCGGCGGTTTGGGGTGAAAAGGCACTCATCAGTTTTAATGAAGATAAAGCGACCCTTCATTTAACTGATTTTTCCGACCGCACTTCTATACAAAAAGCGGCACGCAAGTTACAAAATCAAGGCATTTCTGATGTTTCATTAAGCGGGGAAGGCTGGCAATTGGAAAGTTGTTGGGCGTTTTATCAAGGTTTTTACAATGCGAAAAAGCAGTTTAAACTTCAGTTTCCAACGCTATCTGACGAGCAACAACGAGAACTGAATCACCGTATTCAATGTGGCGATTTCGTGCGTGAAATCATTAATCTGCCGGCAGCCATTTTAACGCCGGAAGAGCTTGCCCAACGTGCCGCGAAGTTTATCGGGCAAATGGCAGAACAAGCTGCTAAACAAAGTGCGGTCAGTTTTTCCATCGTTTCTCGAGAAGCATTGCTAGAACGTGGTTACCACGGTTTGTGGCAAGTGGGTAAAGGTTCGCAAAATCTGCCTGCCATGTTGCAGTTGGATTTCAATCCGACCGGCAATCCGGACGCACCGGTGTTGGCCTGTTTAGTGGGTAAAGGTATCACGTTTGACAGTGGCGGTTACAGTATTAAACCGAGCGATGGCATGAGCACCATGCGTACGGATATGGGCGGCGCCGCATTATTGACGGGGGCGTTAGGCTTGGCGATTTTGCGTGGTTTAAATCAACGGGTGAAATTATTCCTTTGCTGTGCAGAAAACTTGGTGAGTAGCCGCGCCTTTAAATTGGGCGATATCATTCAATATCGTAATGGCGTGAGTGTCGAAATTCTCAATACAGATGCCGAAGGGCGCTTGGTATTGGCAGATGGTTTAATTGATGCAGATGCCGAACAGCCTCAATTTATCGTGGATTGTGCGACCTTAACCGGTGCGGCAAAAGTGGCGGTAGGTAATGATTATCACAGCGTGCTATCCATGGATGAACAGTTGGTCGCCGATTTATTCCGTTCTGCCGAGCAAGAACAAGAGCCATTTTGGCGCTTGCCTTTCGCGGAATTACATCGCGGACAAATTAAAACGGCGTTCGCTGACATTGCGAATATCGGCACAGTTCCGGTGGGCGCAGGTGCCAGCACCGCAACAGCGTTTTTATCTTATTTCGTGAAGAACTATCAACAAAATTGGTTACACATTGATTGTTCCGCCACTTATCGAAAAACCCCAAGCGACTTATGGGCGACCGGTGCGACCGGTATCGGTGTGCAGACCCTTGCCAATTTATTATTAGCTAAAGCAAAACAACAGTAAGAGGATGTGAAATGAGCTTACAACGAACCTTATCTATTATTAAACCGGATGCCGTAAAGCGTCATTTAATCGGTGCAATTTTGGCACGCTTTGAACAGCAAGGGTTCAATATTGCCGCTGCGAAAATGGTGCAGTTGAGCAGAGAACAGGCAGAAGGCTTTTACGCCGAACACCAAGGCAAGCCTTTTTTTGAGCCATTAGTGGAATACATGATTTCGGCGCCGGTATTCGTGAGTGTGTTAGAAAAAGAAAATGCCGTGCAAGATTACCGCACTTTAATCGGTACGACGAATCCTGAAACGGCGGCAGAAGGCACGATTCGTCGTGATTTTGCATTAAGTCAACGGGAAAACTCCGTACATGGTTCCGATAGCCCGGAAAGCGCGGCACGGGAAATTGCTTATTTCTTTGCTGCGGAAGAAATTTTTTAATCTTGCATGGCAGTCAACCCAAAGAAAAACGGATTAGCTTATTGGGCTAATCCGTTTTTTTATCAGTGTGGATAAAATCACTTATTCCACGCCAAATCGTTCACGCACGAAAGCTTGAAAGTCCGTGCAGCCTCCGATTGGTTTTTCATCCACTAAAATTTGTGGCACCGTTTGTACCGGCTTACCGATAATTTTCGCAATATCCTCTTTGCTCATGCCTTGTTCAATAATATCAATATAACGATAATCAAAATCTGCTAATGAATTTTTCAACTTTTCGGCTAATGCTTTGGCACGTACGCAATATGGGCAGCTTAGGCGACCATAAATAGTTACAAACATAATGTTTCCTTTTGTCTTGTCAATAAATGCGCCGATTTTATAGCGGATGAATAAAAGAATAAAGAGTTCGCCAAGTGTTTGAGGTAGAATGCTGTTAATTTTAGCAATAGGTAAATGAATCTAATTTGCTATGTGATTGAGGCTTTTATCCTCATCGGAGAAAAAGCCGGTGAGAATTAAATACAGTAAAAACAAGACTTATGAAACTATTAATGTTGTGCCGTGAGCCACGTTTGTATAGCTGTCGGCGTTTAAAGCAGGCGGCGGAAGCAAACGGCCATCACATGGATATTCTCGATCCGAATCGTTGTTTAATAAAACTCCAACAAAATCCACCGCACTTTGCGCTTTATTATCAGCCGGATGTGGAAAGCGTGCCTTATCTGTTACCCCAATATGACGCAGTGTTACCCCGCTTTGGCACCGGCAGTATGCAAATGGGCTGTGCCGTATTGCATTATTTTCAGGCATTGAATGTACCTTGTCTGAATCATGCCGATGCTTTTGTAAAAGCGCGTGATAAATGGTTGAGCTTGCAGTTATTACTGGCGAATGGCATTGCAGTGCCAACCTCGTTGCTTGGTGGGCTGGAAACCAAGGCGAATGATGCGGTACGGCATATTGGCACCCCGATTATTTTGAAAACCTTGAGTGGTTCGCAAGGGATTGGCGTGGTGCTCGCAGAACGACCACAAAGTGCGGTCAGTATGTTGGAAACATTGAAGCAGGCAAATGTGCCGACGTTAGCACAGGAATTTATTGCAGAAGCGCAAGGCGCCGATTTACGTTGTTTTGTGGTAGGAGAACGCATTGTCGCGGCAATGCAACGCATTGGGCAAGGTGGCGAATTTCGCGCAAATTGCCATCGTGGTGCCAACGCAGAAAAAGTCATCTTAACCGAACAGGAAAAACACATTGCCTTAAACGCAACGAAAGTGCTAGGCTTAGATGTGGCAGGCGTGGATTTAATCCGTTCAGCCAACGGCCCATTGGTGTTGGAAGTCAATGCCAGCCCGGGGCTTGAGATGATCGAGAAAACCAGTGGCATTGATATTGCCTTGCAAATGATCTTACATTTAGAACAAAAGCATCGTCATCAGGTTGGAGTAATGAAATGATTATTTATTTACACGGTTTTGATTCCAGTAGTCCGGGCAATTATGAAAAAGTTTTACAGCTAAAATTCATCGACGATGATGTTCGCTTTATTAACTACAGCACATTGCATCCGCGCCATGATATGCAATTTCTTTTAAATGAAGTGCATAAATTGGTCTCCGAATCGAAAGACAGAAATCCCTTAATTTGTGGTGTCGGGCTTGGCGGGTATTGGGCGGAACGCATTGGTTTTTTATGTGGCATTAAGCAGGCGATTTTCAACCCGAATTTATTTCCACAGGAAAATATGGGAGGCAAGATCGATCGCCCGGAAGAATATGAAGACATTGCCACCAAGTGCGTGGAAGATTTTCGTTTGAAAAATAAAGGTCGCTGTTTGGTGTTCTTGTCGGTGGAAGACGGTGTTTTAGATTCCCAACGTAGCGCAGAGGTATTATCGCCTTATTATGAGGTGATTTGGGATGCCGTAGAAACGCACAAATTCAAGCAGATTTCGCATCATTTGCAAAAAATAAATGCGTTTAAAGAAAGTTGATTTATAAATCACAAAAAAGGGAGCGATTAAGCTCCCTTTTCGTTATGACGTTTATCATGATGGATGTGCATTGCCTTGTTAAGCGTTAAGGTAGGTTAACTTAATCCTAGACGACGGCGGAGGCTTCTAAGGAGTAAAAATAACCACGGCCATAAAAGACCGCTAATCATGGCACCAAAAATCTCTCGCCAATCGAAGGTGGCGCGATGAACTAAAAATTCAATTAAGAAGATGCTAAAACGGATCGCAAAGACAAAGAAAATCACCAGCAAGCTTTGCATCCAAAGTGAAAGATTACGAAAGACAAGGTGATTTTTGGTAATTAAGTAGGCAAAGATAGACAACACCAGTGCGTGCGCGCCCAAGATCGTGCCTAATACCACATCCCACAGAATACCAATCATAAATGCCCAACCAATACTTACACGGTTGGGAATCGACAATCCCCAATACATGAAAATCAACACGACCCACGCCGGTTTAACACTTTGAAAACCATTAGGCCACGGCATGATTTCCATCACCAAGGCAAGTAGAAATATTGCGGTTAACGCAATGTATTTAAAAATAACACGACTTTGCATTAATCCTCCTCCCTTGGCGATTTATCCTCTACTGGCACGGCTTCTACAGGATTTTCATGGGGTGCCTCTGTCGGCAAATCCGATGTCGCTTCTGAAGGTGTCTGTTCTGCCGGTGGAACATCAGGAACAAGGGCTTTTTTCACTTTTTGTGCTTCATTGCCTTGTGTCGCTAATCGTTGCTCAACCGCTTTACGCACATCTGCCGGTGTGATTGGGCTTGCTTTTCGTGTATCTTCATTTGTCGGCCACAGCAATAAGACGTAGCGTAATTTATCAATAAAGGCTAATGGTTTTGCCGTAACGGTGGCAAAATAATTTTGTCCGTCACGCGATACCGATTCGACAATCGCAACCGGATAGCCCTCTAAAAAACGCCCTCCCAGCCCGGAGGTTACCAGTAAATCGCCTTTTTCAATATCCACTGATCGTGGAACGTTATCTAAAACCAATTCGTCATTATGCCCGGTACCACTGGCAATCATGCGCACGTCATTGCGCAACACTTGAACTGGAATCGAATGGGCGATATCCGTAATTAATAACACTCGGCTGGTATGCTCGCCCACTGAAATAATTTGCCCGACCACGCCTTTTTCATCAATTACCGGCTGACCAATATAAGCGCCATCTTTTTCACCTTGATTAATCACCACTTGTTGGCGATAAATATCGGTTTCCGCCGTCAGAACTTCGGCAATTTTCTTATATTCATCAATCCGTAGTGGCGAATTTAGGAGCAGTCGCAAACGTTGGTTTTCGACTTTTAATTGATCCAGCAATAAAAGATCCGCGTTTTTTTCTCGTAATTGATCTTTTAATGCTTTATTTTCGATTTGCAATTTATTGGTATCGACCAAATTATCGGAAACCCCATCCAACACCGTGCGTGGCGTATTGGCTAAATAATACAATCCGCCAACAGCCGTTTCTAACAATGAACGGGCTTGAATCATCGTTGTCGTTTGTCTATCTGAGGCAATTAATCCTAATGAGGCAATGACAGCGAGAAAAAGCTTGAGTCCTAAAGGCGGGGTTTTTCCAAAAATAGGCTTCATGATAAGAGCATTCCTCAAAACAAAAGTGCGGTCAATATCAACGGCAATGCCGGTCAGTTAAGCAACAGGCCGGCATTAAGAGATAATTATGTTTTATCGTATGAAACGATTTACCCGGTGATTAACATTGTCTGGGTAAAAACATCAAAATGATTCACCGCACTTTTTAAACATGATTAGATTTCTTCACTAAAAATGTCGCCACCGTGCATATCAATCATATCCAATGCCTCGCCGCCACCGCGTGCAACACATGTAAGTGGCTCATCAGCAACAATGGTCGGCACACCGGATTCTTTGGAAAGTAACACATCAATATTACGCAATAACGCACCACCACCGGTTAGGACCATGCCACGTTCAAAAATGTCTGCAGCGTGTTCCGGTTGACATTCTTCCAAGGCTGTTCGTACTGCCGCCACAATGCCACTTAACGGTTGTTGAATAGCTTCTAAAACATCTTTTGACGTTAACGTAAAGGAGCGTGGTGCACCTTCCGCAATATTGGAGCCGTGCACTTCCATTTCTTTAATTTCGTCACCGTCTTGAATGTAGGCGGTACCGATTTCCTGTTTAATGCGTTCTGCGGTCGGTTCGCCGATAATCGAACCAAAATTTTTGCGCACATAGGTCACAATCGCTTCATCAAAGCGGTCACCCCCAATACGCACGGAAGAAGAATACACGATGCCGTTCAAGGAAATCACCGCAACTTCGGTCGTACCGCCGCCGATATCAATCACCATCGAACCGATAGCGGTGGAAACCGGTAACTTCGCCCCGATCGCTGCCGCCATCGGTTCTTCGATTAAATAGACCTCACGTGCACCTGCACCAATGGCTGATTCTCTGATCGCACGACGTTCTACTTGCGTTGCGCCTGCCGGCACGCAAATCAATACACGTGGACTTGGGCGCATGAAATTGCCGCTATGTACCTGTTTAATGAAATATTGCAACATTTTCTCCGTAACGAAGAAATCGGCGATCACACCGTCTTTCATCGGACGAATCGCTTCAATGCTTTTTGGAGTACGACCTAACATTTGTTTCGCTTCGCGACCCACTGCCGCAATACTTTTCAGCGAGCCACTGCGATCTCGGCGAATAGCCACCACAGAGGGCTCATCCAACACGATGCCTTGCCCTTTGACGTAAATCAACGTATTTGCTGTACCGAGGTCAATAGAAAGATCATTAGAAAATAAACCGCGAATTTTTTTAAATAACATATGTGTTCCACTAATTTGTATTAATCATGGCTCTTTTGAGCGTTAAAAAAATTGGGCTAAATTTACCAAAAAATGGGCGTTGATAACAGAAAATTTTAGCCTAATCACATAAAAATCTTCGCATTGAAAGAATACGCTTGCAGTGTTGTTCATATCTTCATCATCTTCTTGATTTGATCAAAACACCGTGTAAACTTACCGCACTTTTGTCTATGGGAATACGTTATGGATTATACTCAAGAGATCATTACCTCTTCACTTTGGATCGCCCGCACACTGGCGCTCACGGTTATTTTCTTCAGTCTCGGCATTTTTCTATTAGTTCGCCTGACCCATTGGGGCAAACAATTTTGGATGTTTGCCGGCGGTTATCTTTCGCCAAAACGCAGCATTAAACCATTATTATTCTTCGTCTTGATTGTGACCCTCACTCTCTTTAGTGTGCGTCTGAGTTTGGTGCATTCCACGTGGTATAATAATATGTACACCGCATTGCAGGAATTTAACCAAACCGTCTTTTGGGAGCAGATGATTTTGTTCTGTTTTATTGCCGGCTTTTCTGTGGCAGCCGCACTTATCAGCTATTATTTAAACCAGCGCTTTTCCATTAACTGGATTGAATGGCTGAATACAGAACTCTTAGAAAAATGGATGGATAAGCGGGCTTATTATAAAAGCCAATACATGGGCAACAATCTCGATAACCCGGATCAACGGATTCAACAAGACATACAGTCTTATGTAAAAACCACGCTTTCCCTCAGCACTGGTGTGATTGATGCCGTGACCTCCATGATTTCTTACACGATTTTATTGTGGGGCTTAGCCGGGCCAATGACCTTGCTGGGTATAGAAATTCCGCGCGCTATGGTCTATTTAGTATTCGCTTATGTGATTTTCACCACGCTGATTGCTTTCTGGCTTGGTAAACCGTTAATTCGCCTTAACTTCGCGAACGAAAAATTAAACGCGAATTACCGTTATTCCTTAATCCGTGTTAAAGAATATGCGGAAAGCATTGCATTCTACGCCGGTGAAAAAGTAGAAAAAAGTCGGTTATACAAACAATTCCGCGCCGTTATCGATAACATGTGGGATATCGTCTTCCGAGCCCTAAAATTCTCCGGATTCAACTTGGTGGTCAGTCAGATTTCCGTGGTCTTCCCATTACTTATTCAAGTGGGTCGCTATTTTGAAAAACAAATTAAATTGGGCGATCTGATGCAAACCTTGCAAGTCTTTGGCAAGTTGCATTCCAATCTTTCTTTCTTCCGTAACACCTACGACAGTTTTGCCGAATACAAAGCCACGTTAGACCGTTTAACCGGCTTTCACTACAGCGTCGAAGCCGCGCAAAAACAAAGTAAAACCGACATTACTGATCACCCTACGGATGTGATTTTCCAACACCTTAGCGTGAAATCGCCTATGGGCAAAATCTTAATTAAAGATTTAAATCTCACCTTAACACAAGGGAATTCGTTATTAATTCAAGGTCAATCCGGTGTCGGGAAAACCACCTTATTACGCACCATTGCCGGTTTATGGTCTTATGCAGAAGGCAAAATATTCTGCCCACAACACAATACTTTGTTCTTGTCGCAACGCCCTTATTTGCCACAAGGCAATTTGCTCACCGCGCTCTATTATCCAGATACCACTGAAAACGTGGATTTGGCTAAGATCACGCGGATATTGGAACGGGTTCAATTAGCTCATTTACAGGATCGTTTAGAACAGGAACAAGACTGGAGCCGCATTCTCTCTCTTGGTGAACAACAACGTTTAGCGTTTGCCCGTTTGTTACTACACAAACCGAAAGTTGCTTTCCTTGATGAAGCCAGCGCCAGCTTAGACGAAGGCATGGAACACGCCATGTATCGCTTAATTCGTGAAGAATTGCCAAATACCACCATTATCAGCGTGGGGCATCGTTCTACCCTCGTGCCACTACATCAGCAGCAATTAGAATTGCACACGGATGGAAGTTGGGTAGTTAATCCCCATTAGTGGCTACAAGGTTCGCCTCTAAAGTGCGGTGATTTTTCGATGTCTTTAAAAACATTGAAAAAACACACCGCACTTTTTTTTTTAGATTTAAACTAAAAAAGTCGATTTTTTCAGTAAATAAATTTCTATCAGAATAAAAACTGGCCTCAAACAGCAAAGTTAGAATATTTCTCTAAGATTTATGCTTAATACAAAGTTTATCTCTCACTAAATTTCATAAAATCAGCAAAAACAGAGAGAATATGCTGATTTATCATTTGACAGGCTAGCTTAAATCCGTAATATGTGACGCACGTTTACAGATTTTTATACACTAGGATTTTTCATGTTTCACACTGTTTCTTTCTCCCTCAACCTGCTGCTCTCACATGCTTTGTGCGGCTAAGTTGTGGATGAAAAACAGTCAAATGTAAAACCCTCAAAATTTAAACCCGCACTCTACTTTGCGGGTTTTTTCGTTTTAACAATACCGTAAAAATGACCGCACTTTGAGTGATTGAAAGAAGGAAAATGTTATGACAGATCGCGTTATTATTTTTGATACGACCTTGCGTGATGGGGAACAAGCGTTAAAAGCAAGCTTAACCGTTAAAGAGAAATTACAGATTGCTTTAGCACTTGAACGTTTAGGCGTGGATGTGATGGAAGTGGGCTTTCCGGTTTCCTCACAAGGAGATTTTGAATCTGTGCAAACCATTGCGCGCCATATCAAAAATAGTCGTGTCGCAGCACTTTCCCGTGCGGTAGAAAAAGACATCGATGCGGCGTATGAAGCCTTAAAAGTGGCGGAAGCTTTCCGTATTCACACATTTATCGCCAGCTCGGCTTTGCACGTGGAAGCCAAATTAAAACGTACCTTTGACGATGTGGTTGAAATGGCGGTGGCGGCAGTGAAACGCGCACGTAACTACACGGATGATGTTGAGTTCTCTTGCGAAGATGCCGGCCGTACAGGTATTGATAATATCTGTCGTATTGTTGAAGCCGCAATTAATGCGGGTGCAACCACTGTAAACATTCCAGATACCGTTGGTTTCTGCTTACCAAATGAATACGGCAATATCATTGCTCAAGTGCGTAACCGCGTACCAAACATCGATAAAGCCGTGATTTCCGTGCACTGCCACAACGATTTAGGTATGGCGACCGCCAACTCTTTAACCGCCGTACAAAACGGTGCACGCCAAATTGAATGTACCATCAACGGCATCGGCGAGCGCGCAGGTAACACCGCCTTGGAAGAAGTGGTGATGGCAATGAAAGTTCGTCAAGAATTTATGGGCGTGGATACACGTATCAACACGCAAGAAATTCATCGCGTCAGTCAAATGGTGAGCCAACTTTGTAATATGCCGATTCAGCCTAATAAAGCGATTGTGGGTTCCAATGCTTTTGCACACTCTTCCGGTATCCACCAAGACGGTATGTTAAAAAACAAAAATACCTACGAAATCATGTCTCCGGAAACTATCGGTTTGAAGAAAGAGAAATTGAACTTAACCGCGCGTTCCGGCCGTGCGGCGGTGAAAGGTCATATGACCGACATGGGCTACACCGAACAAGATTACGATTTGGATAAATTGTATGATGCCTTCTTAAAATTGGCGGACAAAAAAGGCCAAGTGTTCGATTATGACTTGGAAGCCTTGGCGTTCATTGATATGCAACAAGGGGATGAAGATCGTTTAGTGTTAGATAAACTTTCCGCTCACTCCACCAAAGAATATCCGGCAACCGCTTTTGTTCAAGTGGAATTAGATGGCAAGAAATTAAGCACTTCGTCAATCGGCGGTAACGGCCCGGTCGATGCGGTTTATAACGCCATCTTAAATTTGACCGGTTTAGAGATCAAAATGTCTCACTATAACTTAACCGCCAAAGGCGAAGGCGCAGAAGCCTTAGGTCAGGTGGATATTGTGGTGGAACACGAAGGCCGTAAATTCCATGGCGTTGGTTTAGCGACAGACATCGTTGAATCTTCCGCACTTGCCTTAGTGCACGCCATCAATGCAATTTATCGCGCGCATAAGGTGGCAGATATTAAGAATCATAAACATCATTAATCTATCGAGTTCCCCTCTTTAGCAAAGAGGGGTTAGGAGAGATTTAGCAGAAGTAACATCAACCTCAGTGGTGAATTTTATATCGTTAAAATCTCCCCCCAGCTCCTCTTTACAAAAGAGGGGAGAAAATATGAAGAAAATTAACCGCACTTTTGTGTGAAAAAAATAGGAAAAACAATATGCAATCATATAACATCGCCGTTCTACCGGGAGACGGTATCGGTCCGGAAGTCATGGCGGAAGCCATTAAAGTATTAAACAAAGTCCAAGAAAAATTCGGTTTTAAACTTAATTTCAACGAGTTTTATGTGGGTGGTGCTGCAATCGATAATTGCGGTTGCCCATTACCGGCAGATACCCTAAAAGGCTGTGAAGAGGCCGATGCGATTTTATTCGGTTCTGTAGGTGGGCCAAAATGGACAAACTTACCACCGGATCAACAACCGGAACGCGGTGCATTGTTGCCATTGCGTAAACATTTCAAATTATTCTGTAACCTTCGCCCGGCAACTCTTTATAAAGGATTGGAGAAATTCTGTCCGTTACGAGCAGACATCGCAGCGAAAGGGTTTGATATGGTGGTTGTGCGAGAATTAACGGGCGGGATTTATTTCGGTCAGCCTAAAGGTCGCGAAGGCGAAGGCGCACAAACCAAAGCATTCGATACCGAAGTTTATTACAAATATGAAATCGAGCGCATTGCACGTGCTGCTTTTGATGCGGCAATGAAACGTCGTAAACACGTGACTTCTGTGGATAAAGCGAATGTATTACAAGCCTCTATCTTATGGCGTGAAACGGTGACTGAAGTGGCTAAAGACTACCCTGAAGTCACCTTAGATCACATTTATATCGACAACGCGACCATGCAGCTCATCAAAGCACCAGAGTCTTTTGATGTGCTCCTCTGCTCTAACATTTTCGGCGATATTATTTCTGATGAAGCAGCGATGATTACGGGTTCTATGGGTATGTTACCGTCAGCCAGTTTAAACGAAGAAGGCTTCGGCTTATATGAGCCTGCTGGCGGTTCTGCCCCGGATATCGCAGGCAAAGGCATTGCTAACCCAATCGCACAAATTCTTTCTGCGACGATGATGTTGCGTTACAGCTTCAACTTAAACGAAGCGGCGGATGCTGTTGAAAATGCGGTGCAAAAAGTTTTGGCAAGTGGTCACCGTACCGGTGATTTAGCCGATGACTCTGCCCCTATTTCAACGGCAGAAATGGGTACGTTAATCGCTAACGCAATCTAATAAAAAACAATGAAAGTGCGGTTCAAAAACACCTCGGATTTTAACCGCACTTACTCTAACAAAAGCCTCTAACGAATTGAGAAAAATTATGGCAAAAACACTCTACGAAAAATTATTCGATGCCCATGTGGTGTACGAAGCCGAAGGCGAAACGCCGATTTTGTATATTAACCGTCATTTAATCCATGAAGTAACCAGTCCGCAAGCCTTTGACGGTTTACGTGTGGCAGGCCGTCAAGTACGCCAAGTGAGCAAAACCTTCGGCACCATGGATCACAGTATTTCTACCCAAGTACGCGATATTAATAAGCTTGAAGGTCAAGCGAAAATTCAGGTGTTAGAGCTTGATAAAAATACCAAAGCAACGGGGATCAAATTGTTCGATATGACCACAAGAGAACAAGGTATCGTGCATGTCATGGGGCCTGAACAAGGCTTAACTTTGCCGGGCATGACTATCGTTTGTGGTGACTCCCATACCGCCACCCACGGTGCATTCGGTGCTTTGGCATTTGGTATCGGCACCTCCGAAGTAGAACACGTATTAGCCACCCAAACCTTAAAGCAAGCCCGTGCAAAAAGCATGAAAATTGAAGTGCGTGGCAAAGTGGCGCCGGGCATTACCGCAAAAGATATTATTCTGGCCATTATCGGTAAAACAACCATGGCGGGCGGCACAGGTCATGTGGTGGAATTTTGTGGCGAGGCCATTCGTGACCTTTCCATGGAAGGCCGTATGACCGTATGTAATATGGCGATTGAAATGGGCGCAAAAGCAGGCTTAATCGCACCGGATGAAACCACTTTCGACTATTTAAAAGGCCGTCCACATGCACCGAAAGGTAAGGATTGGGATGATGCAGTCGCTTATTGGAAAACCTTAAAATCCGATGATGATGCGCAATTTGACACGGTGATCACATTAGACGCCAAAGATATCGCACCACAAGTCACTTGGGGAACAAACCCTGGTCAAGTGATCGGTATCGATCAATTAGTGCCAAATCCAGCAGAAATGATGGATTCTGTGACTCGTGCTTCAGCAGAAAAAGCCTTGAATTATATCGGTTTAGAACCGAATACCGATTTAAAAGAAATCCCTGTGGATCAAGTGTTTATCGGCTCTTGTACTAATGCCCGTATCGAAGATTTACGCGCCGCAGCGGCGGTGATGAAAGGCCGCAAGAAAGCCGATAACGTAAAACGGATTTTAGTGGTGCCGGGTTCCGGTTTAGTCAAAGAACAAGCGGAAAAAGAAGGCTTGGATAAAATTTTTATCGAAGCGGGCGCAGAATGGCGCAATCCGGGCTGTTCCATGTGTTTAGGCATGAACGATGACCGTTTAGGTGAATGGGAACGTTGTGCTTCGACTTCAAACCGTAACTTTGAAGGTCGCCAAGGCCGTAATGGTCGCACTCACTTGGTGAGCCCAGCCATGGCTGCCGCAGCGGGAATGTTCGGTAAATTCGTTGATATTCGTGACGTGACATTAAATTAAGGAGCAGAAAATGGCAGGATTCAAACAACTTTCAGGCTTAGTAGTGCCATTGGATGCCGCGAATGTGGACACAGATGCGATTATTCCAAAACAATTTTTACAAGCCATTACCCGCGTAGGTTTCGGCAAACACTTATTCCACGAATGGCGTTATTTGGATGTAGAAGGCACCAAGCCAAATCCGGAATTTGTGCTGAATTACCCACAATATCAGGGGGCGACTATTTTATTAGCACGCAAAAACCTCGGCTGTGGTTCTTCTCGTGAACACGCCCCTTGGGCGCTTGCCGATTACGGTTTCAAAGTGATGATCGCACCTAGTTTTGCGGATATTTTCTATAACAACAGCTTGAATAACCACATGTTACCGATTCGCTTAAGCGAAGAGGAAGTGGAAGAAATCTTCCAATGGGTGTGGGCAAATGAAGGCAAACAAATCCATGTGGATTTGGAAGCAATGACCGTTACTGTGGGCGACAAAGTTTATACCTTTGAACTTGATGAATTCCGCCGTCATTGTTTGTTAAACGGCTTGGATAATATCGGTTTAACCCTTCAACACGAAGACAAAATCGCAGAATACGAAAGCAAAATTCCGGCATTCTTGCGCTAACTTTTTATCACTCGGAAAGCAGATATTTTCTGCGCTAAAAGGCGGACAAATTGTCCGCCTTCTTTTCTCAAAAACACGTCAAAAATCGACCGCACTTTATGTGTTTTTTCTCGCCTTAACAAACAACAACACCGGGCGATGTTGTAAATCTTTAAATTCATCCTGCCATTGCGGTTGGTCTGCAAGCATGGGCTCCGCCATTTGCTCAATGTGAAAACCGGCAGAAATCAAATTGTTGATGATGGTCGCCGTGGTGCGGTGATAGGTAGTGAAAGGTTGTTTAAACCAGTTGCGTTGGCGTTCGCCTTCATCCCGATAGAAATTCAGACGATACGCGAGTTGACGTTTTTGTTCGTCTTTTTCCCAACGCTCACCGCCTTGATAACAGGTCACGATAGGATGCTCTTGAGAGAAAACCAATTGTCCGTTTGGTTTCAGTTTGGCATGAATTTTTGCTAATAAGGCAGGAAAATCCTGCACATAATGAAAAGCAAAGGAACTGGTGATTAAATCAAAATCGCCCTCATTTAACCGTTCTAAACGTTCCATGGGGGCTTGCTCCAGTAAAAAGTGCGGTCGAAATTCTGCGAGATTTTTTGCTGCCTGCTGCAACATAGCTTGGGACAAATCCATGCCGACAACAAATGCGGCGCCCCGTTCTAAATAAAGCTTGAGGTGTTCTCCGCAACCACAGCCTAAATCTAAAATACGCTTGCCTGACACATCGCTGACTAAGCCCAACATGGTGGGCTTTTCAACGATTTCATTTAAGCTGTTCGGGTTACTGCGCAGTTTCTGGTACAGGTCGAAAAAACCGTCCTTGTCGTACACGCTTTGCTTGTCTTGCATATTATCCTTTGAAGTCGGCAATCCAACCGAACTGCAATGCCACTTGTGCGAAGATATTCAATAATCCGAACAAAATCACAAAATACACCATGAAGTTGCCGCCGTGTACACGATAGGTGGCATTCGGGAATTTTTTGCGGCTGGCTTTTGCCAATAATGCCGGCACGATGGCCGCCCAAATCGTGGCGGCTAGCCCTGCATAACCGATGGCAATAACGAAACCGAACGGGAATTGTAAGCTCAATAATAACGGCGGCAGGAAAGTCACTAACGTCGTTTTCGTGCGTCCCAAACGGCTGTCATCAAATTTACACAAGTCAGCGATGTAATCGAATAAGCCTAAGGTGACACCAAGGAAAGAACTGGCGATGGCCATGTAGGCAAAGAAATTCAAAACAATGCCGATATAATCGGTTTGGATATATTTATTCAAGGCTTCTAATAAGGCCGCCACATCCCCGCCTTTGGCGATGACCGGCGCAAATTCGGCGCGCGGTAAGTTACCTTGAACGGCAAGCTGCCACAAAATATAAATAATCAACGCCAAACCGGTGCCAAGGAAAATAGATTTCATCACGCGCTTGCCATCACGATCATAGTATTTCACCAAACTCGGGACATTACCGTGGAAACCGAAAGACACCAAACACACCGGAAGTGCGGTCAAAATATAAGGTAAATATTGTTGTTCGCCCTGTGCCACCGTGTTAAGCAACACATCGGCTTTCACCGAACTCAACAAACCGGAGGTAGAAAGGAAGAAAGAAATGATCATCCCGGCGATTAACACCGTACTAAAACGGTCAACCGCTTTGGTAGAGAACCACACAAACGCCGCCAACACAAAACAGAAAATCAAGGAGCCTGCAGTGCGTCCCACTTCCACATTTTCGCCTAATTGATTCAGGAAACTTTCCGTAATACTGCCACCGGAGGTGATGTAAGCATAAGTAAGTATGTAAAGCACAAAGGCGACAGACAAACCATTAATCACATTCCAGCCTTTGCCTAATAAATCCGTTACGATCGTATCGAAACTGGCGCCGGTCGGATAATGTAAATTGGCTTCTAAAATCATTAAGCCCGACGTGGTCATACAAAACCAGGTGTAAATCAGAATCGCAATTGAACCGAAAAACCAAACACCGGCAGTAGAAGTTGGGTTAGCAAGCATACCGGCGCCGATTGCCGTACCTGCGATAATCATCGCGCCACCGAGTAATGAAGGGCATTTTTGCATTGTCATTGTAATATCCTTTAGTAAAAAATTTGGACTATTATAATAGTACAACTACAAAAGACAACCGCATTTTATCACGCAACGTCCCCTCAACTCGACAAATGAAGCCGATTACGGCTATAATTGCCACGTTTATTTAACTCACAAGAAGGAATAACAAATGGGCTTAGAAAGCGTACCGGCAGGTAAAGAATTACCAGATGACATCTATGTTGTTATTGAAATCCCTGCAAACTCTGATCCAATTAAATACGAAGTGGACAAAGAAACCGGCACATTATTTGTAGACCGTTTCATGGCAACCGCAATGTTCTATCCGGCAAACTACGGTTATGTGAACAACACCTTATCTTCTGACGGCGACCCGGTTGACGTATTAGTGCCAACACCGTATCCGTTACAACCAGGCTCTGTGATTCGTTGCCGTCCGGTAGGCGTGTTGAAAATGACCGATGAAGCCGGTGGCGATGCGAAAGTGGTTGCGGTACCGCACACGAAATTAAGCAAAGAATATGACCACATCAAAGACGTGGGCGATTTACCGGAATTATTAAAAGCACAAATCAAACACTTCTTCGAAAGCTACAAAGCGTTAGAAGCAGGTAAATGGGTGAAAGTTGAAGGATGGGAAGGCGTTGACGCAGCGCGTAAAGAAATCCTTGATTCATTTGAACGTGCAAAAAAATAATAAAATTCCAAACAGACCGCGCTTTTAAGGTGCGGTCTTTTTTACACACAAATCTATGAGGGAAAATTTATGTTCAAATTTGCTAAAACATTAACACTCGTCTCTATCGTCGGTATTTTAACAGCTTGTGCAGATTCTGCCTCAATTAACCAACAAGCGGCTATGGGCTATCGTGATATGATTAACGAAGCCAAATCCCAAAATCAAATTGACAGCAACTCCAAAACAGCGAAACGCGTACACAAAATTTTCAACAAAATGGTGCCGTATGCAAATCGCGAAAACCAAACCGGACAAGCCTTTGACTGGCAAATCGAAGTGATTAAATCGAAAGAACTTAATGCTTGGGCGATGCCGGGTGGCAAAATGGCGTTTTATACCGGCTTAGTGGAAACTTTAAACCTCACAGATGATGAAATCGCAACAGTAATGGGGCATGAAATGGCGCACGCCTTAAAAGAACATGGTAAAAAGAAAACTAACCTTAGCCAATTTACCAATGTGATTGCCAACGTTGCCCAAACGGCATTGGCGACACAAATCGGTTCTGACAGTAGCTCCATTGTTGTAGGCTTAGCAAAAGACTGGGGCTTGGATAAACCTTATTCTCGCAGTGCAGAAACCGAAGCTGACGAAGTAGGGCTATTCTTAATGGCGAAATCCGGCTATAACCCAGAAGCCGCACCGGGCTTATGGGATAAAATGCAAAAAGCCTCAACAGGCTCACAAGGCATTTTAGATAAATTAAGTTCGACGCACCCAAGTGATAAAGATCGCCAAGCAAACTTATTACGCCTAATGCCGCAAGCCTTAGCACTGTATAAACAAAATAGAGGGTAATCGACATAGTGTTGTTATGAAAGCTTATTTAGATTTGTGCCAACGCATTGTTAACGAAGGCGTTTGGGTTGAAAACGAACGTACCGGCAAACGCTGTTTAACCGTAATTAACGCCGGTTTGACTTACGATGTGGCAAACAATCAATTCCCGTTGATTACCACCCGTAAAAGTTATTGGAAAGCCGCTATTGCAGAATTTCTAGGTTATATTCGCGGTTATGACAATGCTGCCGACTTCCGCAAGCTGGGTACCAAAACCTGGGATGCCAATGCCAATGAAAATCAGGCTTGGCTCAATAATCCGCACCGCAAAGGCACGGATGACATGGGGCGCGTGTATGGTGTGCAGGGCAGAAGCTGGCGCAAGCCGAATGGGGAACATCTCGATCAGTTGCGCAAAATCGTCAATAACCTCAGCAAGGGCATTGATGATCGCGGCGAAATTTTGACGTTCTATAATCCGGGTGAATTTGATTTGGGCTGTTTGCGCCCTTGCATGCACACACATACGTTTTCTTTGCTTGGCGACACGTTATATCTCACCAGTTACCAACGCTCTTGCGATGTGCCGCTTGGTTTGAATTTCAACCAAATCCAAGTGTTTACCTTCTTGGCGTTAATGGCGCAAATTACCGGTAAGAAATCCGGGCAAGCGTTTCATCACATTGTGAATGCACATATTTATGAAGACCAGTTGGCACTCATGCGTGATGTGCAATTAAAACGTGAACCGTTCCCGTCACCACAGTTGGAAATTAATCCGGACATTAAATCTTTAGAAGACCTGGAAACCTGGGTCACCATGGATGATTTCAAAGTCACGGGTTATCAATGCCACGAACCGATTAAATATCCGTTTTCCGTCTAACAAAGTGCGGTCGGTTTTAAAAACGTTTTTAAAATCCACCGCACTTTTCATCTGAAGAACCTCATGACTGAATTGCAACATCAATTAGATGAACAATTTATGCGCCACGCCTTAACGCTGGCGGACAAAGCAGAAGCCTTGGGTGAAATTCCTGTGGGTGCGGTGTTAGTGAGCGAGGAGGGGGAAATTCTTGGCGAGGGATGGAATTTATCGATCATTGATTCTGATCCCACGGCGCATGCCGAAATTGTGGCTTTACGCCAAGGCGGTCAACGCTTACAAAATTACCGCCTGTTGAACGCGACCTTATACGTCACCCTTGAGCCTTGTACTATGTGCGCTGGGGCAATTTTACACAGCCGTATTAAGCGCCTTGTGTTCGGTGCGGCGGACTATAAAACCGGTGCGGTAGGTTCCCGTTTTCATTTTTTTGATGATTACAAAATGAACCATGCCATCGAAATCACCGCTGGCGTGTTGCAACAGGAATGCAGTGAAAAACTCAGTGCGTTTTTTCAAAAACGCCGTGCGCAACAGAAAGAAGCGAAATTAGCAGGCATCCCGAATAAATCCAATGTCGAAACAATGAATAGAGATTAATGTGCGGAAGAATCGTTCTTATTTTTGTACGAGAGATAAGAGCATAAAACCACAAGATTACTTTTTATCGTAGAAAATTACGGCATTTTTCCTTTTATTTTGATACACTGGGCAAGTTATCGCCTTCATTATTTTGTTGGCATGATTTCCGTCTTAGTCAATATCTATTTATATGCGTTCTAAAGGAAACATTATGAGTATTAATAACCTCAAATATAAATTCCAACATTTTTTATACCCGATTGCCGCACAGTGTGATCGTTTGGGCATTAAAGCCAGCTATATTACGGTATTCTCTAGCATCCTCTCTATTGTCATTGGCATCACGGTGCTTTTAGGCGGGCAATCGCTCTTTTGGTTAATTCCAATTGGGCTATTTATTAACCTTGTCTTACTGAATAATCTTGCCGATATTCTTATCTATGATTTTGAGCATACGTCTCGTTGCAGTCGATATTTAACCAAAATCATCTATGTTGTTGCCATGACAGCGGCATATATTCCTTTTATGTTTGTTGCGCCTTTTGATCCGCTACAAATCGGTTTAGTCATTCTACTTTCAGCGTTACTGGATTTAAATCTGCTCCCTAAACAAAAAGAAGAAAACGATGAACCCTATGGCGGACCGTTAGATAAAGTCGATCGTGCAATCTTACTTGGCGAAGTGGCGATATTATACGCCCTCTTTGCACCGTTCAATGAAGCACTTTATTGGGCACCGTGGGTGTTAGTCGCCAGTTTAGTCCTCACGCTAATCATTAGAATTAAACTCAACCGCACGAATACGCCAATTCCAGAGGAAGTCCAAGAAGAAATTCATCAAGAGCTTTTAGAAGAACTAAAAGAAAAAATGAAATAATCCAATACAAATCCCTTATGCCGTGTCATTGCCTTTAAACGATGATACGGCATTATTTTTTATAACAAGGAGTAATTATGGACACGCGGTTAAAAATTGGTTTAGTCTCCGTTTCAGATAGAGCCTCTCAAGGCGTTTATACCGATCAAGGCATTCCCGAATTAAAACATTGGTTGGAGCAAGCTTTAGTAGATCCTTTTACCGTTGTTGAACAATTGATTCCAGATGAACAAGCTGAAATCGAACGTGTATTATGTGAATTGGTGGATGAACAACATTGCCACCTTGTGTTAACCACTGGCGGAACCGGTCCGGCAAAACGGGATGTCACACCGGATGCGACATTAGCCATTGCCGATCGAGAAATGCCCGGCTTTGGCGAACAAATGCGCCAAGTCAGTTTGCATTTTGTTCCAACCGCCATTTTATCCCGTCAAGTGGGTGTGATTCGTAAAGACAGCCTTATTCTTAATTTACCGGGGCAGCCGAAAGCCATCAAAGAAACCTTAGAAGGTGTTAAAGACAGCGAGGGTAAGGTCATTGTGCAAGGGATTTTTAGTGCGGTGCCTTATTGCCTGCAATTAATCAATGGCATCTACATCGACACCAACCCTGCGATTATCACCAGTTTTAGACCAAAATCAGCACGCCGTGAATAATACTACGGAGGCGATATTGCGCTAAAATACAGACTTCGTTATTAAAAAAGCCCTCTGGAAATGCACGAAAAAACGACCGCACTTTTCAGATGGCTTTTTGTTAATCAGAAATTACCATGCGCATATCCGAACCGCATGGCAATAATAGATAGGAGATGAAAACGCAAAGTAATGCGTTATTTATTTTTCCCTTCTAAATACAACCACTCTGCCACTTGTTTAGCGAAGTAGGTCAGAATACCGTCCGCGCCGGCGCGTTTGAAACAAAGCAAAGATTCCATGATGCATTCTTTTTCTTTCAACCAGCCGTTTTGAATCGCCGCCATGTGCATGGCATATTCACCGGACACTTGGTAGGCAAAGGTTGGTACGCCGAATTGTTGTTTTACGCGATAGACTAAATCTAAATATGGCATACCCGGTTTCACCATCACCATATCAGCGCCTTCTTCCAAGTCTAATGCCACTTCTTGTAAACCTTCATCGCTGTTAGCCGGGTCTAATTGATAGGTCTTTTTATCGCCGCCTTTTAAGTTGCCGGAAGATCCCACTGCGTCACGGAACGGGCCGTAATAGTTGGAGGCATATTTAGCGGAGTAAGCCATGATGAGGGTGTTAATAAAGCCTTTTTCTTCCAAGGCGTTGCGGATTCTGCCGATGCGACCGTCCATCATGTCGCTTGGTGCGACCACGTCTGCACCGGCTTCTGCGTGGGACAGCGCTTGTTTGATTAATATATCGGTAGTGATGTCGTTCAGTACGTAGCCTTCTTCATCGATAATACCGTCTTGTCCGTGTAGGGTGTAAGGGTCAAGCGCCACATCGGTTAATACGCCAAGGTCAGGATAGGCGGCTTTGAGTGCCTTCACTGCGCGTTGCACCAAGCCGTTCGGATTATAAGCTTCTTCCGCCATTAAGGATTTTTTCGCCTGTTCCACCACAGGAAATAACGCAATCACCGGTACGCCGTATTTCACCAATAAACCCGCTTCAATTAACAGTTGGTCGATGGTTAAACGTTCTACGTTTGGCATGGAAGGCACCGCTTCACGATGATTTTCGCCTTCAATAATAAATACAGGATAAATCAGATCATCAACAGTCAGTTTATGTTCCGCCATTAAGCGGCGACTAAAATCCTGTTTACGCATGCGGCGTAAACGGCGGGTTGGAAAACCAGTAAAAATTTGTTGTGTCATATTATCTCCCGAATTGAATTAGTGATTAGCTGTGTTATTTTCATCTTGAGTGGCATCGTCTTCTTCACGCGGACGATAAAATCGCGCAAAGAATACACCCACTTCAAATAACAAACACATTGGAATAGCAAGCAAGGTTTGTGAGAATACATCCGGCGGAGTTAAAAGCATGCCGATAAAGAACGCACCGACAATAATATAAGGGCGCTTGGCTTTTAAATCTTCCGGTGTGGTAACACCAGTCCAGCATAACAGAATAATCGCCACCGGCACTTCAAAGCAAACACCGAAAGCTAAGAATAACGTCAGTACAAAATCTAAGTAGCTACTGATGTCGGTCGCGATCGCCACCCCTTCCGGTGCCGTTTTAGTTAAAAAGCTGAACACTAACGGGAATACCACATAGTAAGCAAAAGCTACGCCTAGATAAAACAACAGCGTGCTGGAAAATAATAGTGGATAAATCAGGCGTTTTTCATGTTGATATAACGCCGGTGCCACAAACGCCCAAATTTGGTAAAGCAAAAATGGCACGGAAATAAAAATGGCAACAACACCGGTCAGTTTAATTGGGGTGAAAAACGGCGTGGCGATGTTGGTGGCAATCATGCTGGAACCGTTTGGCAAGTTTGCTGTTAACGGTGCTGCCACAAAGTTATAAATTTCGTTGGAAAAATAAACTAACGCCACAAATACCACAGCAACGAAAATAATGCTGCGTAATAAACGGTTGCGCAGTTCTACCAGATGAGTGATGAGGGGTTGAGTATCGTCAACGCTGGTCATAAATTATCCTAATTGAGGGTTGCGCCCTAGCTTTTATTTGAGGATTGTTCGGTTTTCTCCGAATGGGCATTTTCTGAATTGGCCGGCAAAGGATTATCCGGATCATATTGATTGATGTAATAAGCCAGTTTGTCATCTAGCTCAATTTCTTCTTGCTCCGCCTGTTCTGCCGGAGAAAGTGCGGTCGTATTTCGCGACATTTCTGCAACGGCTAAGGCTTCTGTATTTTGTTCGGAAAAATCTTCAACATCAAGAATGTCATAGTTAGCCATTGGGTTGCGATCATTTGAACCGGGGTGAATATTGTCATTTTCATCCGAATTTTCTACCGCACTTTTCATTTCCTTGATTTGATCTTGCAACGTAGTATTACTTTGTGCTGCTTTTTGTTCCAAATCGGCACGCAACTTATCCGCAGAGGCTTTTAATTCCTCAACGGTTTTGCCCAATTCGGGAGACAACGCCTTAAGATTCAAGCTTTCCGCTTTCTTAATGCTGTCTTGCAACTCTTGCAATTTTAATTCTTGTTTTAGTTCATTTTGTACATTCGCCGCCAAGCCACGAACAGTTCGCACCCAAGACATGACCGTGCGAATGGCTACCGGTAAACGTTGTGGGCCTAGTACCACTAAGCCCACAATACAAACTAAGACAACCTCAGAAAAACCAATATCAAACACGGATTATGCCTGTTCTTTTTCTTTGCTTTTTTCTTGTTCCGGTTGTGCCTTTTGCTTTTGTTCCACTTTATCGAAACTTGCATCAGCCGGTTTGGCTTCTTCATTCATGGCTTTTTTAAAGCCTTTTACAGACTCGCCCAAATCCGTACCTAACGTACGCAATTTCTTCGTACCGAATAACAATACAATGATTAAAACCAAAATAGCCAATTGCCAAATGCTAATGCCACCCATAAAAACCTCATTGATATGCGTTAAGAGATGAAATTTATCTGTTAAAAACGTGCAGAACTATACTCGTTTTACCCGTGTTGAACAATAGCCAAGCCGGATTATTTTCGTATTTATTGACGTTGCTTACCTTGCTTCTTTGCATTTTAACTTAGCATCGTATAGCAACTTGCTTCCTTCTAAGCCTTAAATCATTCCCTTGAAGTCAAACTGTCGATCTCATTTTATACCGCGATAGCACACAAAAGAATGCTGCCGAATGACGCAAATTAGGCAGCATTCAAGGAGTTGACTAGTTAGCCTTATCGTCAATTAACACGGTTTCTAACGCCACTTTGATCATTTCATTAAACGTCAACTGACGCTCTTCCGCACTGGTTTGTTCATGAGTACGAATATGGTCGGATACAGTACAGATAGTCAATGCGCGCGCACCGTATTCTGCTGCCACGCCATAAATACCGGCGGCTTCCATTTCTACGCCTAGAATGCCGTATTTTTCCATCACGTCAAACATGTCGACATCCGGGGTATAGAATAAATCCGCAGAAAATAAATTACCGACACGAACCTTAACATCCAATTCCTTCGCTGCCTGTACCGCCGCTTGCGTTAAACCGAAATCGGCAATCGCTGCAAAATCGTTGTCTTTAAAACGAATACGATTGACTTTGGAATCAGTACACGCACCAAGACCGATAACCACATCACGCACTTTGACATCCATACGGACGGCACCACAAGAGCCGACACGAATCAGTTTTTTCACACCGTATTCCGTAATAAGTTCTTTCGCGTAAATGGAACAGGAAGGGATCCCCATACCATGAGCCATCACAGAAATGCGGCGACCTTTATAGGTGCCGGTAAAGCCCAACATATTGCGAACGTTGGTCACTTCTTGCACGTTTTCTAAGAAAGTTTCTGCGATATACTTGGCACGTAGCGGATCGCCCGGCATTAATACGGCATCGGCAAATGCACCGGCTGGCGCGTTAATATGTGGAGTCATAGTCTTTTCCTCTTTATTGACATGGTGAACTAAAATTAGCGCAAACGTTTTCGTTGCCTATAAACGACAACACCACGAACGGGTCGTGGTGTCATCATAAAAAACGTGGTGAAATCATACCGCACTTTATAGCACAGCACCACTCAAACCGATAAATAATCCGGCAATCGTTGCACTCATTAAGTTAGATAATGAACCGGCAAGCACCGCTTTTAAACCTAAACGCGCAACATCACCGCGACGATTTGGTGCCATACCGCCTAAACCGCCGATTAAGATTGCAATGGAGCTGAAGTTAGCGAAACCACAAAGTGCGAAGGTAATAATTGCTTTGGTTTTATCACTTAGCACAACAGCAGAATCCGGTTGTAAATATTTAGCAAATTCTAAATAACCCACAAATTCGTTCACCGCTAATTTTAAACCAATCATTTGGCCGGCAATGGCAGATTCTTCCCAAGAAATCCCGATTAAGTATGCCAATGGTTTGAAAATCCAACCTAAAATCACTTGTAAAGTTAAGTTTGGTTCACCAACAATGCCACCCAAGCTACTTAAAATCCAGTTGATTAAGGCAATCACAGACACAAACGCAATTAACATCGCACCTACATTCAGTGCCAAGTGCATACCGTCACGCGCACCGTTTGCTAAGGCTTCAATCGCGTTGGACGGTTTTTCCACATCCGCATCCTCTTTTAACATATCATCGTTTTTTTCCGTTTGTGGAAACATGATTTTAGCGAATAATAAACCACCCGGTGCAGCCATAAAAGAAGCGGCGATTAAGTAAGTTAACGGCACGCCCATTCCGGCATAACCTGCCATCACAGAACCGGCGATAGAAGCCACGCCACCCACCATCACAGCGAATAATTCAGATTGGGTCATACGACCGATAAATGGCTTAACAATTAACGGCGCTTCCGTTTGCCCCACGAAAATGTTTGCAGCAGCTGACATGGATTCCGCTTTTGAGGTACCTAATAATTTTTGTAACCCACCACCGATAAGTTTGATGACCCATTGCATCACACCGATGTAATAAAGTAAGGAAATGAGTGCAGAGAAGAAGATAATCACCGGTAATACTTTAATAGCGAAGATAAAACCGAAACTTTGGCTTGGGTCAGTCAATCCACCAAAAACAAAGCTAATCCCTTCATTACCAAAACCGATAACTTTGCCGATAAAATCGGATGCCGCTTGTAATGCATGACGTCCGGCCGGCACATAAAGCACGAAAGCACCGATAGCGATTTGAATGGCCAGTGCGCCAAACACAGTACGTAAATTGATCGCTTTGCGATTGTTAGAGAATAAAACGGCAATCCCCAACAGCACAAAAATACCGATAATGCTGATTAAAATGTCCATAGATACCTCAAAGGATGTAAATAAAAATTTGGCGTATTCTACTTGTTTTTGTGGCGAAGAGGGAGTGATTTTTTCAAGAATAAAAAAATCCCGAGGATTTCGGGATTTTTTAATGCTTAGCATTGTAACGTGCAACGTGTTGCACGAAATTGTGAATGTCCGAAAGGGGTAAATAACGCTCCGTGCGTGGTTTGCGCGTGCATCAAGAACACGGTACGCACGATATTGTGAATTACGCATCGGGGTTCATCATTCGTGCAACAAGTTGCACGCTACGCACGAAATCATGAATTACGCATCGAGGTAAATCATTCGTGCAACAAGTTGCACGCTACGAGGGGGTAAATAATCCTTCAATATGTTGAATTTCGGTTGTCAGCCTTGTTCGTTATATAGCGAGGATTTTTTAATGATTAACGCTGAATCAAATAACGTAATTTTGTGCCATCTTGTTCTATGCTTAATAACGTATAACCGTGGTTTTTGGTATCCACCGGAATGTTGTTGATGGATTGTGCGCAGTCGCTGAGTAATTCCAGAATTTCGCCTTCCTTTAATTCCGGCATGGTTTCTAACATAACAATAGCCGGATACGGACAAGGTTCGCCCACGGTGTCGATGGTGTAATCCGGAACGATGTCTTTTGGATCTTTATCTAGTTTGTGTACAACGGTAAATGCCATAATATGTTTTCCTTCTGTGAAATAAAAATAATGTCAAATCAAACCGCACTTTTACGCCTGTGCGAGAGCGGCGATTTTGGCTTTTGCTTTGGCAAGAAAGCGTTTTTCCCACCAGACGACAGCGATTAAGCAGAGAATCAATAAACCGTAGTTCACTAATAATCCGCCGACCGGACCAAATTCTTTCAGTAAGTTCAGTTTTTCGTAGTCAAGTGCTAGAGCCGGTGCCAAATCATCCCAAGCGTAGGCGAGATAGGTAGAACCGATCACGTTGCCGATACCCACCCACATAAAATGTACTTGGCCTTCCATCGCGCGGTACATCCAACCGGTTTCACAACCGCCGGCTAATACAATGCCGAAACCAAACAATAAACCGCCAATAATCGCATTCGGACCTGCCCACATGATTTTTGCCGGAACGCCTAATTGAATGTAGCTGAAGACACCAATAGTGCCGGCAAGAATACCGAAAATAATGGCTTTTGCCATGTAAGCGCGACCGGTTACCCAAAGATCACGAAAAGCCGACGTGAAGCAGATTTGCGCACGTTCGATAAGTAAACCGAAAGCTAAACCGCACAACATGGCAAAACCGAGTTTGATGGATTGGGTCATTACATAAAGAGAGGCAATAAAGTAAGCGAAGAATACGACCATGCCGATCCAAAAACGGCGTTGTGCTCTTTTCGGATCGCTTTCTTGTAATTTCGCGGCGCCTTTTTTCAATTCCAATTTCACGCGGAACATCGGTAATAAGGTGACTTTTACGCCGGCGTAAGTTCCAAGTGCTGTAGCAATGGTGAAAAACCAAGCGTGCACGGAAAATTGTGGAATACCGGTAAATAACGAGGCAAGGTTACAGCCCATCGCCAAACGTGCGCCGAAACCGGCAATGGCACCGCCGATTAAGGCTTGTACAATACGACGCTTATGTGGCTGGTTACGCCATTTCACGTTGTTTGCCCACAAGGCTGCGGAGATACAACCGGCAAACATGCCTAAGATCATCACGCCATCAACGCGGGTGAGAATTGTGCCTTGCATACCGATGATTTTGTAGTAGCTCCAATCGGACACATCAACGCCCAAGGCTTCTAATGCATGGCCACCCCAACGGGTAAACTCTCCGGTAACCGCCCAGTAGGTGCCGGTAACGCCGAAATAATAGGCCGAGATTAAACCGGCAGCGATAACGGCGATGACGGGATTCCAATATTTAATTAAATATTGTTGTTTGAACTGTTGTAAAACTTCGTTCATTTTTAATCCTATTAAAGTGAATGAAAGTATTACAAGGAAGGTATAACAATGAGAAAAGGCTCAAAAGAAAGGCTTTGTCATTTCCTATACACAAACTTGCGATATAAATGAAATTACAAATTAGATTTGCGGGCGTTAGTTTAATGAATAAAATCATGAAAGGCAATCGTTTGCCTGTTTTTTAAACATTTTTAGGTATGTCACCTTACTTTTAATCTTCTCAATGATTCAGCTGAATCCTTATTGCTTGTGCCATGTAAATAGATATAATTCGTCGCGTATTTATTACCAAAAGGAAATTCTATGAAAAAAGTCATTTGTTCATTATTTGCACTTTTAGCATTGAGTACTGCGGTGGCACAAGAAGTCAATATCAAAATTCTTGGAACCTCTGATGTACACGGTCGTATTGTGCCTTGGAGTTATGGCGCAGATGTCGCTGATAAATCCGGTTCTTATGCACAAATTGCCACTTATGTGAACGACGTTCGTAAACAACACAAAAATGTGGTGTTAGTCGATGTTGGGGATGCCATTCAAGACAACCAAATTGATGTTTTCGCTAAAACGAAAAAATACTATAAAGACCATCCTGTACCTAAAGTGTTAAACGCCATGAAATATGACGTTTTTGTGTTGGGAAATCATGAGTTTAATTTTGGTATGAAAGCGCTTGATGAAATTTTAAAAGACATTAAGGCAAAATTGATGGACTTTCACATCAACGTTGGGAAATCATTGGATTAGAATAAGATTCTCAGCATTTGCGTAAAAAGCGTTCCCATGAAATTGAATTTCATCATTTATCTTGGGAACGCTTATTTTTTGCGTATTTGAAACGTTATTGATCGATTACAGTTTTTCCACCAACTGTACTGCCGCGCCGATATAACTTGCCGGTGTAAGTTGTTGCAAGCGTGCTTTTTCTTCTGCCGGAATGTCTAATTTCTCAATAAAATCAAACATCGCTTTGGCATCTACGTGTTTGCCGCGGGTGAGTTCTTTCAGTTTTTCGTACGGTTTTTCAATGCCGTAACGACGCATCACGGTTTGAATCGGTTCGGCGAGCACTTCCCAGTTTTGATCCAATTCTTCACGCAAATGGGCTTCATTCACTTCTAATTTGCTGATGCCTTTTTGGGTCGCCGCATAGGCGATTAAGCAGTAGCCTAAACCCACGCCAAGGTTACGCAACACGGTGGAATCCGTTAAATCGCGTTGCCAACGGGAAATCGGTAATTTGCTGCCTAAGTGTGCCATCACGGCGTTTGCCAAACCAAGGTTGCCTTCGGAGTTCTCGAAGTCGATTGGGTTGACTTTGTGTGGCATGGTGGAAGAACCGATCTCTCCGGCGATAGTACGTTGTTTGAAATGATTTAATGCGATGTAACCCCACAGGTCTCGGTCGAAGTCAATCACAATCGTGTTAAAACGCGCTACGCAATCGAACAATTCGGCGATGTAATCATGTGGTTCGATTTGGGTGGTGTACGGGTTCCATGTAATGCCCAAAGACGTCACGAACTCTTCGCTGAAAGTATGCCAATCAATATTCGGGTAAGCGGATAAATGGGCGTTATAGTTGCCCACAGCACCGTTGATTTTTCCTAGAATATCAATGTGTTGTAATTGTTTGTATTGGCGTCTTAAACGATATACCACGTTGGCCATTTCTTTGCCCACGGTGGTTGGCGATGCCGGTTGACCGTGCGTGCGGGAAAGCAATGGAATGGTTTTATATTGCTCGGCAAGTGCGGTGATTTTTTCGATTAAATTTTGCCATTCCGGTAATAACACTTCTTCACGCGCGGTGTTTAGCATTAAGGCGTGGGAAAGGTTGTTGATGTCTTCAGAGGTGCAAGCAAAGTGAATAAATTCACTGATTGCCGCCAATTCAGGCAATGCTGCGCTTTTTTCTTTAAGGAAATATTCCACCGCTTTCACATCATGGTTGGTCGTTCTTTCAATTTCTTTAATGCGCTCGGCATCTTCAATAGCAAAATTAGCGACAATTTGGTTGAGGTAATCGTTTGCTTCTTTTGACAAAGAAGGCACTTCGGTGATTTGTGCGGTCGCTGCCAATTTTTGTAACCAACGAACTTCCACTGTAACACGGAATTTTAATAATCCGAATTCGCTGAAAATATGACGTAAACGGGCGGTTTTGTCTTGATAACGACCATCAATCGGGGAAAGTGCGGTTAGCGCGCTAAGTTGCATAGATGAAAGCTCCATTATTTAGAGAAGTTAAAGAGAAGAGAGAATGTGTTGTGCCGTGGAGGCAATTTTGCCACGGAAAAACAGCAATTGCCATTTGGTGCCGCCCACTTGTTGCCACAAAATAGCGGAACGGATGCCGGCTAATAACGCGGCGCGAATGCGATTTTGTGTGCCTAAATGCTGTAAATATTGAGTAACGCCGGTGACTTGAATTCGGCGACCCAATGGGCTTATCACATCCACATAGATGCCGGCAAAATTAGACAGCATCTGTTCGTCGAGTAAGTGGTAATGTTCCAGCTGTGTGGGTAAATATTGAATGCGGCGTGCCAATTCTTGTTTGGCTTCCGGGGTTTTGTTGAGTTTTGCCGCCAATGCCAACAGACTGAGCCAATAACGACCCAGTTCCGGCTCGCTACCATTAAGCTGTTCGCAAAGTGTGGTTAACCCCAATTTCAGGTTATTTAGCTCGCCACCAAACACATCGAGCGTGGTATTTGGCGCGGTTTTTAATAAACTGTTCAGACTGGTTTCTAATGCGGCTGCATCCGCTTCACCATTTAATGCCAGTTGTTGCACGAGTTTCGCTACTTGGCAGACGCCGGCAAGGGCGAGTGTAATGTCGTAATAATTAGCCATTGAGGTTTAATGAGAATTGAATAAAAAGAGTACGAAAAAGTGAGCGGTAATATAGCATTTTTCTGCTATAGTGGAAAGGCAATCGGCAAGGTCGATAAACTCAAAAAAGATGAAAAAGGAGAAAACCATGCAGCGCATTTACAAAACAGTATTTTTTATGACCGCACTTTTGCCTCTTAGCGCATTGGCAAAAGTTACCGTGACAAACCCAATCATTTTTGCCACCCAACAAGCCGGTGAACCCACCGCGATTTTTATGGAACTGCATAATGATGGCAACGAAACGGTGAATCTGGCGATGGTACAAAGCAGTGAATCGGCAAATTTGGTCTTGCACGGTACACAAAATGGCAAAATGGTTACCACCGATGGCATTGCAATTCCCGCTAATGGCAACGTGCAATTAAAACCGGGTGGTTTGCATATTATGGTGTTTGATTCTGCCAAGGCGTTGCGCGCTGGAGAACGTTTTCCATTGACCTTGATGTTTGATAATGGTGAAAAAGTGGCTACAGATGCCGCCATTATTCACCATTAGTCATCGTTTTCCTGATCCTCTGGCGCAATAGCGTGCGGCTTGTTACAGAAAATAAGAAAGCCGCACAGGCGCTAAGATCTTGATGAATCAAAATGTCGATTAATATCCCATCGACATTGCGGCTAAAAATAAAATAGACGCCACTTGTTCTTCCGGAATGACTTTTCCGTTAAGTTTGAGTTCGCCATTTTCTAGCACAAGATCCAATTTTACTTGTTTGCCATCATCCACTAAAATGCCTTGTTGAATAGGGTTTTTTAGACCGTCATTGACTTTCATCTCAGCAGTGCGATCCGCTTGTGCTTTTTCTACTTTCGAAGAGATTTGTTCCGCTGCACTTGCCACCTCAACTAAGGCAGCCTTATCGGCATTCACTTTAAAAATAAAGTGCTGGAATAAGTTAAAGATTTTTCCTCGGGATAATGTAGCAAGATCCGATGTCGCCACCGCCACATCAATATCCGCAGCCAGTTTTCCCGCTTGCGTTGTTAGCATCGGATGAAAAGCGAATTGTGGTTGTTTATCAAAGAATTTTCGAAGGAGTGCAATCTCTGCATCAGTTAATGGTGCATCTTCAGTTTGAGCGAATTTTGCATGTAACACTTGGTTTAATGTCTCGCCATCAAGATGATTGAATGCCATATTCAAATTCAGATCACCAAAATGAATTTGATTTAACTGTGTCCCCTCCAGTTTCAGATTCATTGCAAAATCAAGAAACGCCTCTTTTCTGACCGTATTCAAATCGATTTTCCAGTTTTTCACCGTGAGCAGATTGGTTTTACCTTGCTCATCGGTTTCTTCGATATTTGTCTCACCGGCAGCGATCCATTGTTGTCCGGTAGAGAGAAGATCCCACTCTTTGATTGGTTGATATTCAGCCATGGCTTTAATATTGTTAAACTGTACTTGCGTTTTCGTCTCTGCTTCTTGATAAACCAGCTTGTCAGCCGTCATATCGGCTTGACGAATGCCCTGTGGCGTAAAATCAAGCGTTAAATTCGTTTTACCCAGGTGCCATGTGTCTTTTTCATCTGAAATATCCACAGGCGCAAAATGCATTTTGGCTGCACCTTGGCGTTGGTAATTCATTGTTGTATTAATGGATAAAGGATTTTCCCCTTTGGCTGCCTTAAACCATGAGGTTGTGTTGTCGTTTTGAACAAGATTATCAACGGAGGTAAACATCGTTGGTACAAGATTCAACTGAGATAATTGATTCAGCGGTAACGGACCGTGATATAAGGTGCCTTCAAACGGCAAAGTAAAGACAGATTCAGGCTTATTCGGGTCTTTCACCACAATGTCATATCGGGTTTTTGAGCTCAATAAACCACGCTCAATGGCAACATGGCTAACTTCAACGGACAATCCTTTCACAGAAAACGATTGCTGTATGTTTTGGTTGAGCAACTCAAATTGATGGACATACTCTTCTTCGGCGACTTTTCCTGTATACCATGCGCCACCCAACCAAACTGCACCTAATGCCACAATCACGCTGGCCGCTAACGTTGATTTTTTCATATCCTCTATCCTTAAAATTAATCAAAGTAAAATAATTCGGCTAATCTAGCATAAATTTAGTTTTTTAGAAAAAAGACCACGAAATTTTTATTCTCCTCTTGAATCTCTTATTTTTATCCTCATTTTACAAAACGAATCAGGATTGAGCTGCCAAGGTGCTTTCATCGCAATACGTTTTGGTAACGCTAGTGAAGAAAATCCATCTAATTTTTGAACCGCACTTTGCAAGCATTGAAAAAATTTTTAAATAAATGCCTTGAAATGCAAAATTCAATCCACATTTTATAATCCGTAAATCGTTACACCGAATTTAAAATTTCATTAGGAGAAAACAAATGGGAAAAATTATTGGTATTGACTTAGGTACAACAAACTCTTGTGTGGCTGTGATGGATGGCGATAAACCTCGCGTAATTGAAAACGCAGAAGGCGATCGCACCACCCCGTCAATTATTGCTTACACAAATGATAACGAAACATTAGTCGGTCAACCGGCAAAACGCCAAGCGGTAACTAACCCGAAAAATACATTATTCGCGATCAAACGTTTAATCGGTCGTCGTTTTGAAGATGCTGAAGTAAAACGTGATATCGACATCATGCCATTTACTATTACAAAAGCCGATAATGGCGATGCATGGGTTGAAGTGAAAGGCGAGAAATTAGCACCTCCGCAAATTTCTGCCGAAGTGTTGAAAAAAATGAAAAAAACCGCCGAAGATTTCTTAGGCGAACCGGTTACTGAAGCGGTTATTACCGTGCCGGCATACTTTAACGATGCGCAACGTCAAGCAACCAAAGATGCAGGTCGTATCGCTGGTTTAGAAGTTAAACGTATTATCAACGAACCTACTGCAGCCGCACTAGCTTACGGCTTGGATAAAGGTCAAGGTAACAAAACAATCGCTGTTTACGACTTAGGTGGTGGTACATTCGACTTATCCATCATCGAAATTGATGAAGTGGGTGGCGAAAAAACCTTTGAAGTATTGGCAACCAACGGTGATACTCACTTAGGTGGTGAAGACTTCGATAACCGCGTGATCAACTATTTGGTCGATGAATTCCAAAAAGAACAAGGCATTGACTTACGTAAAGATCCGCTTGCAATGCAACGTTTAAAAGAAGCTGGTGAAAAAGCGAAAATTGAGCTTTCTTCCGCACAACAAACGGATGTGAACTTACCTTACATCACAGCGGATGCAACCGGTCCTAAACACTTAAACATCAAGTTGACTCGTGCGAAATTAGAATCCTTAGTGGAAGATTTAGTGGCGAAATCTCTTGAGCCGGTAAAAGTTGCATTAAATGATGCCGGATTAACAGCGTCTCAAATTGATGACGTTATTCTCGTGGGCGGTCAAACCCGTATGCCACTTGTTCAACAAAAAGTGGAAGAATTCTTTGGCAAAGCACCACGTAAAGATGTGAACCCAGATGAAGCTGTTGCGATTGGTGCAGCGGTACAAGGCGGTGTGTTAGCCGGTGATGTGAAAGACGTATTGTTGTTAGACGTTACCCCATTATCATTGGGTATCGAAACCATGGGTGGTGTGATGACCACTTTAATTGAGAAAAACACGACGATTCCAACCAAAAAATCGCAAGTGTTCTCAACGGCGGAAGATAACCAAAGTGCAGTAACCATTCACGTGTTACAAGGTGAACGTAAACAGGCTTCTGCCAATAAATCTTTAGGTCAATTTAACCTTGAAGGCATCAACCCGGCACCACGTGGTATGCCACAAATTGAAGTGACCTTCGATATCGATGCAGACGGTATCATCCATGTTTCTGCGAAAGACAAAGGCACAGGTAAAGAACAACAAATCACCATTAAAGCCTCTTCCGGTTTAAGTGATGAAGAAATTCAACAAATGGTACGCGATGCCGAAGCGAACGCAGAGTCTGACCGTAAATTTGAAGAATTAGTACAAGCTCGCAACCAAGCAGATCACCTTGTACACAGCACCCGCAAACAATTAAGTGAAGCCGGTGACAATGTACCTGCCGCAGATCGTGCCGCTATCGAAAGCGCATTAAGCGACTTAGAATCGGCTGCGAAAGGTGAAGACAAAGCAGTGATTGAAGCCAAACTTCAAGCCCTTGCCGAAGTTGCACAAAAACTTGCACAAACAGCACAACCGCAAGGTGAGCCACAACAAGCGCAAAGCAACGGCAAACCAAATGATGATGTTGTGGATGCTGAGTTTGAAGAAGTGAAAGATAATAAGTAGTTTCACTCTCACTAAAATAAAAGGGCGTAGCAATACGCCCTTTTGGTGTATTCATCAACCACAATTTTTTCTGACTTTATTTAAAAAAGTGAAGTCAGAAAAAATAAATCAGGAGAACAAATGGCGCTAAAACTCTACCCAATCGTACAACAACGATTAAATAACAACATAGCAAATAAGATCATCCCAACCCTTTGGCAAAACAATTTCGATAAACTACCACAAGGTCACTATTGTTATGGCGTTTATTTTAACTATGCAGCGAATTACCAAGCAGACTATGATTTTGCGATTGCAAGTGAAGCAGTATTAGAGACTGATATCCCGGTGATTGAAATTGAAGATTTGAGTTTCTACGAAGTTTTTCGTTGTAAAGTCGATGAAATTTATCAAACATGGCAACTGATCTGGAAAAAAGAACAACAAGGTTTACTTAAACGGGCTTATTCGGTGGATTTTGAAAAATACCATCCTGATGGTTTGGTAGAAATTTATATCGCCATTGCACCACATTGCTAAGCCCAAAGTGCGTAAAATTTTATAAAAAATGACCGCACTTTACTTCCCAAAACCAAACATAACCCAAGGAAAAAATAATGGAATTTGCAACAAAATGCCTCCATGCCGGCTATAGCCCTAAAAATGGAGAGCCACGTGTTCAACCCATCGTACAAAGCACGACTTACACTTACGACTCTGCGGAAGAAATCGGTAAATTATTTGATTTGCAAGCGGCAGGCTATTTCTATACTCGCCTGGCAAATCCAACCACGAATGCCGCAGAAGAAAAAATTACCGCACTTGAAGGCGGTGTGGCGACAATGTGCACCGCCTCAGGTCAATCTGCGGTGTTTTATGCCATGTTGAATATTTTAGAAGCCGGCGATCACTTTATTTCTTCCTCTTGTGTCTATGGTGGCACCTACAATTTATTTGCACATACGTTCAAAAAAATGGGGGTTGAAGTCAGTTTTGTGGATCAAGATTTGCCGCTCGAAGAACTCAAAAAAGCCATTCGTCCAAACACCAAAGCTGTTTTTGCCGAAACCATTGCAAACCCGGCGTTACGTGTGTTGGATATTGAAAAATTTGCTGCCTTAGCCCAAGCTGCACAGGTACCGTTACTAATCGACAACACCTTTGCCACGCCTTATTTTTGCCGCCCAATCGAATTTGGCGCAAACGTGGTCATTCACAGCACCTCTAAATATTTAGACGGTCATGCCATTGCACTTGGCGGATCTATTACAGATGGTGGCAACTTTAATTGGAATAACGGCAAATATCCGCAATTAAGTACACCGGACCAAACGTATCACGGGTTGGTTTATACAGAAACCTTTGGTCCTGCCGCTTATATTGTTAAAGCGCGCGTGCAATTAATGCGTGATTTAGGCGCAACACCGGCACCGCAAAACAGTTTCTTGTTGAATGTTGGCATGGAAACCCTTGCGTTGCGTATGCAGCGTCATTATGAGAATGCACAGGCTGTCGCTGAGTTTTTAGAAAAACACCCACAAGTGGTAAAAGTAAGCTATCCGGGATTAATCAGTTCCACGGATTACGCGCTCAAACAAAAATACTTACCAAACGGTTTGTGTGGTGTTATTTCTTTTGAAATCAAGGGAGGCAAAGACGCTGCGGCAAAATGGCTAAATGCCTTACAAATGACATCTCGTGAAGTGCATGTGGCGGATATTCGTACTTGTGCGTTACATCCTGCGACCTCAACGCATCGCCAATTAAGTGAAGTCGAATTAGAAAAAGCAGGGATTTCCGCAGGATTAATTCGTCTTTCTTGTGGTATTGAAAGTGTTCAAGATATTTTGGCGGATTTAGAACAAGCCTTCAATGCGGCAAAATAATGGTATTCAAGGCAGGCAATCGGCCTGCCTCTTTGAACAGAGACAAAATCATATCGTAACAGAAATATAGATGGCTCATTTTGGTTTGTTGACTTTATTTTGACTGTAAACAAACGAAAATAAGCCGAGCCATGCCTTAATAAATTCATGTGTTGGCTCTTGATATTTCTGCCTTTGACATCATTTTGGTGTTTAGAACTATTGTTCATATAATACAATACATAATCATAGAAGTAGCATTTGATATTTTAAACGGAAAATTGAAACATTATGGCAAAACAAGACTACTACGAACTCCTCGGCGTTTCTAAATCCGCCGATGAAAAAGAAATTAAGCGCGCCTATAAAAAGCTCGCGATGCAATATCACCCGGACAGAACCAAAGGGGATAAAGCGAAAGAAGAAAAATTTAAAGAAATTCAAGAAGCTTATGAAGTATTAAGCGATAAGCAAAAACGGGCCAACTATGATCAATACGGCCATGCAGCCTTTGAACAAGGTTTCGGTGCCGGCGGGGGCTTTAGCGGTGCGGATTTCGGTGATATTTTTGGCGATATGTTCGGTGACATTTTTGGCGGCGGTGGACGTGGTCGCCAACGTGTTGTGCGTGGTGATGACTTACGTTATGACCTTGAGATTACCCTTGAAGAAGCCGTCAAAGGCACGACTAAAGACATTAAAATTCATACGCTTGCCCCTTGCGAAACTTGCCATGGCTCAGGGGCTGAAGCCGGTTCAAAAGTGGAAACCTGTCCGCATTGTCACGGTTCCGGCCGCTTACGCCGTCAACAAGGTTTCTTTGTGACCGAAACCGTTTGTCCAACCTGTCATGGCACCGGTAAGAAAATTGAGAAACCGTGTAAAACTTGCCACGGTGACGGCAGAGTGAATAAACCGAAAAACCTTTCCGTAAAAATTCCGGCTGGTGTAGACACAGGCAATCAATTACGTTTATCCGGCGAAGGCGCAGCAGGTGAAAATGGTGCACCGGCAGGTGATTTATATGTTGTAATCCATGTGAAAGAACATCATATTTTTGAGCGTGATGGCAACAACCTTTATTGTGAAGTGCCGATTAGTTTCACCATGGCGGCTCTTGGTGGCGAAATTGAAGTGCCAACATTGGATGGACGCGTTAAGTTAAAAATCCCGGAAGAGACCCAAACAGGTAAATTATTCCGTATGCGTGGCAAAGGTGTTACCTCCTCCCGTAGCGGTTATGCCGGCGATTTAATCTGCCGAATTGTGGTAGAAACGCCGGTAAAACTCAACGAAGAACAAAAAGCATTGCTACGCAAGCTTGAAGAAAGCTTAGAAGGACAAACCAAACAGCGCCCGAAATCCTCTAGTTTTTTAGACGGGGTAAAACGCTTCTTTGATGATTTAACGAAGTAACGCCAACAAACTTCCTTGCAAAGTGCGGTGAAAATTTAAGGTATTTTTTCACCGCACTTTTTTGATCTTTTCCCTCTCTCATGCAATTTTGGCGCCAATTTATACATTTTAATCAAGCAAATTTTCTGTACATACGAAATTTCCTTTAATTAATAATCAGTTATTTAATGTCAACTAAGTGATAAAAAAATATATCGCTTGAATTTTTTATCTTAACACATTATCTTGTGTCAAAATTTTTGGCTTATAACTATATATTGTGTTTTAGGTCTATATCTAAGGAGTAGCGTCTTTCATGAATAAAGCATTAATGGTCACCAAACGTGACGGCACACTGGAGCCGATTAACCTCGATAAAATCCACCGCGTAATTACATGGGCGGCAGAAGGACTGGACAATGTGTCCGTCTCACAAGTGGAATTGCGTTCTCACATTCAGTTTTACGAAGGCATTCGTACCTCTGATATTCACGAAACCATTATCAAAGCAGCTGCAGACTTAATCAGCAAAGATTCTCCGGATTATCAATACCTTGCTGCGCGCCTTGCGGTGTTCCATTTGCGTAAAAAGGCTTACGGCCATTTCGATCCGCCGCGTTTATACGATCATGTAAAAAAACTCGTGCGCATGGGTAAATACGATCATGCTTTGTTGGATGATTACACCCGTGAAGAATGGGACGAAATGGACGGTTTTATCGACCATTGGCGCGACATGACGTTCTCTTATGCGGCAGTGAAACAATTAGAAGGCAAATATTTAGTCCAAAACCGCGTGACCGGTGAGATCTACGAATCCGCACAATTCCTCTATTTATTAGTGGCGGCAAGTCTGTTCTCCAAATACCCGCAAGAAACCCGCTTGGATTATGTCCGTCGTTTCTATGACGCGACTTCTACCTTCAAAATTTCCTTGCCAACCCCAATCATGGCAGGCGTGCGTACCCCAACCCGTCAATTCAGCTCTTGCGTGTTGATTGAATGTGGCGACAGCTTGGATTCCATTAATGCCACCGCCTCTGCCATCGTGAAATACGTTTCTCAACGTGCCGGTATCGGTGTGAATGCCGGTGCGATTCGTGCGCTAGGTAGCCCAATTCGTGGCGGCGAAGCGTTCCATACCGGTTGTATTCCGTTCTATAAATATTTCCAAACTGCCGTGAAATCTTGCTCCCAAGGCGGCGTGCGTGGCGGTGCGGCAACCGTGTATTACCCAATTTGGCACTTAGAAGTCGAAAGCCTGTTGGTGTTGAAAAACAACCGTGGCGTGGAAGACAACCGCGTGCGTCACATGGACTACGGCGTACAGCTCAATAAATTAATGTATCAACGCTTAATCAAAGGCGGCGATATTACCCTGTTCAGCCCGTCCGACGTGCCGGGACTTTACGAAGCGTTCTTTGCGGATCAAGACAAGTTTGAAGAACTTTACGTCCAATACGAACAGGATCCGTCCATTCGTAAACGTACCGTAAAAGCCGTGGAATTGTTCTCTTTATTAATGCAAGAACGTGCGTCCACCGGTCGTATTTACATTCACAACGTGGATCACTGCAACACCCACTCGCCATTCGATCCGAAAGTGGCACCGGTGCGTCAATCCAACCTGTGCTTGGAAATCGCCTTACCGACCAAACCGTTAAGCCACATTAACGATGAACAAGGCGAAATCGCCCTTTGTACCCTTTCCGCCTTTAACTTAGGCAAATTGGACAACTTAGACGAGCTCGACAATTTGGCAGATCTTGCGGTGCGTGCTTTAGATGCCTTATTGGATTATCAAGATTATCCGGTGATGGCGGCAAAACGCAGTTCCCTTGCCCGCCGTTCTTTAGGTATCGGCGTTATCAACTATGCGTACTACTTGGCGAAACACGGCGTGCGTTATTCTGATGGCAGTGCCAACGATTTAACCCACCGCACTTTCGAAGCCATTCAATATTACCTATTGAAAGCCTCCATGAACTTGGCGAAAGAACAAGGCGCATGTGAATATTTCCACGAAACCACTTACGCACAAGGCATTTTGCCGATCGATACGTACAAAAAAGACATCGACAGCTTAACCTCCGAGCCGTTGCATTACGACTGGGAAAGCCTACGCCGCGACATTCAAGAATTCGGCTTGCGCAACTCTACCCTCACCGCCCTCATGCCATCGGAAACCTCTTCTCAGATTTCCAACGCCACCAACGGTATCGAACCGCCACGCGGCCATGTGAGCGTCAAAGCCTCGAAAGACGGTATTTTGAAACAAGTGGTGCCGGATTATGAAAACTTGGGCGAAAACTACGAATTGCTTTGGGACATCCCGGGCAACGACGGCTACTTGCACTTGGTCGGCATCATGCAAAAATTCGTGGACCAAGCCATCTCCGCTAACACCAACTACGATCCGAAACGTTTTGAAGACGGCAAAGTACCGATGAAAGTGTTGTTAAAAGATCTTTTAACCGCTTACAAATACGGCTTAAAAACTCTCTACTACCAAAACACCCGTGACGGTGCCGAAGACAGCCAAGAAGATTTAGATGATGGTTGCGCGGGTGGGGCGTGTAAGATTTAGTTTTCAGGAGTGTGCATGTCACTTCTACGAGATATACAAGACTTAGCATCAAGTTCAAGTAAAGATATTGAATTATCGACGCTTCTGAGAAAATGTAAAATATTAGCTACTCGATTAAACCATCCAGGGTTTAAATCATGGGTTGAAAATGAGCTAAATGGTTATAATGATGTTAGTTCTTTACCTTCTTATAGGGTTTTAAAGGTAATATCAAAAGGACATTTTTCGACATGGGGAAATTCCATTTTAACTAATATTCAAATTCATACACATGTTATGAAGGAGAAACACGAGAAATATGTAAAAAAAGCCCATATTATGCAGGGAATTGGTTCTTTAGAAAATTTACTATCTAAAGAGGGTAGCATATTTCAATCACCTTGGGATTCCAAACTATTAGCTATATATGCTAGTGATTTCTATAACGATATGATTTGCATTAAAGCATGGCAAGTTATTTCAAGCTCTGACATAGCTGGTATTATCGATACTGTCAAAACAAAAATTTTAGACTTTGCTCTTGAAATAGAAGCTGAAAATCCTAATGCTGGAGATATTGAAATGAATAGTAATCCAATAGATCAAAATAAAATTACGCAAATTTTTAATACTACTATTAATGGCAATGTTCAAAATGTTGCAACAGGAAGTTCTGATGTTAATCAAAATTCTCAAATAAATAACACGGCAAAAGAGGAATTGTTTTCAAATTTATTAGATATAATAAGTAATCAAAAAGTATCTTTAGAAGAAGAACAGTATCAAAATATACTAAAAGTTATTAATGAAATGAGAAGTACACAAGGTACATCAGATTTTTCATCAAAATATATAAAATTTATTGAGTTAATTAATTCTCATGCAGGTATTTTTAGTGCCATAGCACCATATATACCTGTATTAACAAAATTATCAGGAGTTGCATAATGGCATACACCACTTTCTCACAAAACAAAAACGACCAGTTAAAAGAACCGATGTTCTTTGGTCAAAACGTTAACGTTGCCCGTTACGATCAACAAAAATATGAGACTTTTGAAAAGCTCATTGAAAAACAACTTTCTTTCTTTTGGCGTCCGGAAGAAGTGGATGTGTCACAAGACCGTATCGACTATGCCGCGTTGCCTGAGCATGAAAAACACATTTTCATCAGCAACTTAAAATATCAAACCTTGTTGGACTCCATTCAAGGTCGCAGCCCGAACGTGGCGTTGTTGCCGTTGGTGTCGATTCCTGAATTAGAAACCTGGATCGAAACGTGGACGTTCTCCGAAACAATCCACTCCCGTTCTTACACGCACATCATTCGTAACATTGTGAACGATCCGTCTATCGTGTTCGATGACATCGTGACGAACGAAGAAATTATCAAACGTGCACGCGATATTTCTTCTTACTACGACGATTTAATCCGTGACAGCCAACTTTACAGCCTATACGGCGAAGGCACTTACACCGTGGATGGCAAAGAATGTGTCGTCACATTGCGTAATTTGAAAAAACAACTTTACCTTTGCTTAATGAGCGTCAATGCGCTTGAAGCCATTCGTTTCTATGTGTCTTTCGCGTGCTCTTTTGCCTTTGCTGAACGTCAACTAATGGAAGGCAACGCGAAAATCATTAAATTCATCGCCCGTGATGAAGCGCTACACTTAACCGGTACGCAGCACATTTTAAACATCATGGCGGCAGGACAAGACGATCCGGAAATGGCTGAAATTGCGGAAGAATGTAAGCAAGAAGCCTACGATTTATTCTTAGCGGCAGCAGAACAAGAAAAAGACTGGGCAGATTATTTGTTCAAAGACGGTTCCATGATCGGCTTGAACCGAGACATTTTGGTGCAATACGTGGAATACATCACCAATATCCGTATGCAGGCAGTTGGCTTGCCATTGCCGTTCCAAGCGCGCTCCAACCCGATTCCTTGGATCAACGCCTGGTTGGTTTCCGACAACGTACAAGTGGCGCCGCAAGAAGTGGAAGTGAGTTCTTATCTTGTGGGTCAAATTGACTCCAAAGTGGACACCAAAGATTTCGACGATTTCGATCTGTAATCGTTGATGTCGCTAAAAGTGCGGTGGATTTTTCGGATGTTTTTAAATTCCGATAAAATCTACCGCACTTTTTTATTTATTCACGCCCAAAATTGCAGAACATTCAAGCCATTTATTTGTCATAAGCATTACCGAAACTCACAGAGATTTCGTGTTATTTGTTTTTAATTGGAGAAAATTGAATGAAAAAACGCAATTTTGTTTTAACTAGTATTGCACTCGGATTAAGCGTATTAACTGCCCCGATGATGAGCGTGGCAGAAACCCCAACAGAGGTGGCCGCCGGTCAAGTCATGCCAAGTTTGGCGCCTATGTTAGAAAAAGTGTTGCCTTCGGTGGTGTCCATTTCTGTGGAAGGCAAACAAAAAAGCAATGCCGCTCAAATGGATGACGACATTCCGGAAGAATTTAAATTCTTTTTTGGTCCGGATATGTTCGATCGTGATCGCGCACCACGCAACTTTAAGGGCCTTGGCTCAGGCGCAATTATTAACGCTGAAAAAGGTTATGTGTTAACCAATAATCACGTGATTAAAGATGCGGATAAAATTACCGTTCAGCTCCATGACGGTCGTGAATTTAAAGCGAAAGTCATCGGTGCCGATGAAATGTCTGATGTGGCACTCATTCAAGTGGAAAAACCGAAAAATCTGACCGCACTTAAACTCGCGGATTCCGACAAATTACGTGTAGGCGATTTCACCGTGGCTATTGGCAACCCGTTCGGTTTAGGTCAAACCGTGACATCGGGCATTGTATCCGCATTGGGTCGTTCCATGGGATCCGATAGTGGCACCTATGAAAACTACATTCAAACCGACGCAGCGGTTAACCGTGGTAACTCCGGCGGCCCGCTAATTAACTTAAACGGTGAATTAATCGGCATCAACACCGCCATTCTTTCCCCAAGCGGTGGCAATGCCGGCATTGCCTTTGCGATTCCAAGCAATATGGCCAATAATTTAGTGCAACAAATTCTTGAATTCGGTGAAGTGCGTCGTGGTATGCTCGGTATTAAAGGTGGCGAATTAAATGCAGATTTAGCACAAGCGTTTGATATTGAAGCGAAGAAAGGCGCTTTTATTAGTGAAGTGATGCCGGGTTCTGCTGCCGATAAAGCCGGCCTCAAAGCCGGTGATGTGATTACCGCAATAAACGGTCAAGCCATTTCCAGCTTTGCTGAAATGCGTGCCAAAATCGCGACCTCCGGTGCAGGCAAAGAAATTGATTTAACTTATTTGCGTGACGGTAAATCAAATAACGCCAAAGTGACGCTTCAATCAGATGACCAAACGCAAACACGTGCCAATGGATTATTACCGGCGTTAGACGGTGCGGAATTAAACAACTATGACGAAAAAGGTATGAAAGGTGTTGCTATCACCAAAATCAAACCAAATTCCCTTGCGGAACAACGCGGATTGAAATCCGGTGATGTGATCATTGGGATTAACCGTCAGAAAGTTGAAAACTTAGGCCAGTTACGCAAAATTTTAGAGAGTAAGCCATCGGCCATCGCCTTAAATATTATTCGCGGTGACAGTAACTTCTATTTACTGGTTCAGTAATCTCATTCCCATAAATAAAGGGCGAATCTCTTCGCCCTTTAAAATCGCATTAAAAAACCTTAGCAAAGCCAACGTTCAAAATCCACGGGATTTTCCCACCGCACTTTACTGCCAATTTTCACGTTTTGCCTTTTGTAATTTCGCATAAGCCGCCAATAATTTTTGATGTTCGCTAAAGTTTGCAAGGGTTTCATCACTGGCAGGCAGGTTATAGAACGGATTGCCACCTTGAATCGCGCTCCACGCAAATGCCATGGCGTCTTTGCCATACATTTTTTCGAATACCATGCGATATTGCTGCGGATCACGTTGGCTATCCATAAACAATTCAAGGCTATTGATTAAGCAGCGATAATAGTTGGCACGTTCTGCCGTGAACACAGAGCTGTTCATGTTATAGGTCCAATTTGCCCAATCTAGAGCCATTTCCAGGTCGCCCAAGGCAAGATAAAGCATGGATTTTAATTCACCGATGCGCAAGGTTGTCCAGCCGCTGGCTTTCGGTGCCACGATGCCGATAAATTCACGCACACGGGTGGCGTCGTCAATGTCTTGTACGTCCAGTTCGTCCAAGAGTTCTTGGTAGGTTTCTTGATCGTGGTGGAAGTGCGGTAAATCTAACAAGATTTCGCGCCAGTCCATGCCCATGTTGCTGTTGGCGTAAATTAAGTCGTCTGCCGGATAAATATCGGACATACCCGGCACGATAATGCGACAGGCATAAACACCTAAGTGATTGTAGTCCATGATGTAAACGTCTTTCTTTTCTGCACGGAAAATCGCCATCAGATTGTCGTATTCTTCATGCGTATCTTTGCCCGAGAAATTCCAATCGGCGAACTCATAATCCGGCGTATCTTTGAATAAATCCCAAGAAATCAAACCGCTGGAATCAATAAAGTGGGTTTCCAAATTGGCGTGTTCGGCAACATCGTCATTGTTGAAGGATGGCGGAGAAAAAACATCCAAATCTTTTAAGCTACGACCTTGCAGCAGTTCAGTCACGGTGCGTTCTAACGCCACTTGGAATTTCGGGTGCGCGCCGAAAGAGGCAAAGCAAGTGCCGTTAGTTGGGTTAAGCAAAATGACGCAAATCACTGGGTATTTGCCGCCAAGAGAGGCGTCATACGCCAAAATCGGGAAGCCTTCCTGCTCCAGCTTGTCAATCGCGGCTTGAATCGATGGATAACGTGCCATCACCTCTTGCGGAATTAATGGCAAACTAATGGCTTCTGCGATGATTTTATTTTTCACATAGCGCTCAAACACTTCCGATAATCCCTGTACGCGCGCTTCAAATTGGCTGTTGCCGGCGGACATCCCATTGGAGACGTAGAGATTAGAAATGATGCTTTGTGGAATATAAACCGTTTGTTGGTCTGATTGACGCACATAAGGCAAAGCAACAATGCCACGCTCATAGTTGCCTGATTGCAAATCTACCAAAAGTTCCGGTGTCAGCTCCTGATTTGGATCGAAATGTTCGAATAAACGATCGTCTAAAATGCCTTGTGGCAACAACGCCTCGTCTTCAATCGGAAACCATTTTTCGTTCGGATAGTGCACAAAATCGCCATTGGTAATGTCTTGTCCTAAATAGAAATCCGTCCAGAAATAGTTAGTGGAAAGACGTTCAAAATATTCGCCGAGTGCTGACGCTAACGCGGCTTTTTTACTGGCGCCTTTGCCGTTAGAGAAACACTGTGGGCAGTCTTTATCACGGATGTGTACCGACCACACGTTCGGCACCGGGTTTAACCACGAGGCTTCTTCAATATTAAAGCCAAGTGCGGTCAGTTTTTGCTGGAATTTTTCAATACTTTCCTCAAGGGCGGCATCTTTGCCGGGAATAAACGTTTGTTGAGTCATTGTAGTTCCTATTTTGTGATGTAATCAGAGGTCATAAAAATCGTTGTTAAGTATTTCTTTCATGAAAACGATGTTAAATCGGTAATCCGGCCAGCACGGCATAGCCTTCTTGCATGCCATGCACGCGATAGTCTGTGTCAGCTTCAATAAACGCCGCTTGTCCTTGTTTTAAAGTGAGTTTTTGTTGTGTGGCTTCCAATGTCATTTCGCCTGCCATGACTAAGAGAATCGTGCCGTTTAAAGTGCGGTCGGAAATTTCGGTGTTTTTAGCATAAGGCATATTGCTCAAAGCAAAATCGGCAATGGGCGTCGGGTAGATGTAAACCTGATTTTGAGGTGCCGGCGCGATGATTTGAGGGACGATTTCGCTACAATCAATGATTTTCAGCAATTGTTCGATATCAACGTGTTTCGGCGTTAAACCGCCACGGATCACGTTGTCGGAACAGGCCATTAGTTCAATATTTTGTCCGCGTAAATAAGCGTGCGGTACGCCGGCGGCTTGGAAAATCCCTTCGCCAACCTGCAAATTCACAATATTGAACAGGTAGAAACTCATTAAGCCGGCATCTAACCGGTCTCGGGAAATCTTCATGGCGTGTAATGTGTAAAGCACCCAGTAATCCGGATTTTGCATGGCAAGCTGGTTTTGCTCGTAAGCCTTTTGTTGCGCGTCAATGATCGGCAAGAGCCATTGTGCTAATTGAGCTTGTGTTGCCAACATAATATCCGCATAAAAATCCGCTAAATTCTGTGAGGCCAATTTTATTGCCAGCTCCGCAAGTGATGGGCGTTGGCGTAGCGTATCAAGAATGTCGGCTCTGCATTTAAAACCATGTAAAAGCCAAAAATCGGACAAAGCAATCATCATTTCCGGCTTATGGTTATCGTCTTTATAAGTGCGTTTGGGATCGTTCAACGCAATGCCTGCTGCATTTTCTTGCGCAAAGCCAATTTCAGCTTGTTCTTTGGTTGGGTGCAACTGGATGGAAAGAGGATTGGCAACGTCTAAAATTTTCAGTAAATAAGGCAAATTGTTACCCAATAATTGACGGCTTTGGCGGCCAAGTGCGGTGGGATTTTGTTGTAAAAAATCCAGTAACGACAGTTCGCCATCGGCGGTGATTAACTGTGATGGCGCAGAAGGGTGTGCGCCGAGCCAATATTCGGCATAATGCGCTTGGTTTTTTGTAATATGCAAGAAGTCCGGAAGATACTGGTTACCACCCCACGCGTAATATTGAAGACTCCCGTTCAGGGGATAAATGCCTGCCATCATGTGTTCTCGTTTAGCGTTACGTTGCCTAAAATAAAGGCGACATTTTAGCATATTCTTCCGCTTAACTGTTGCGATATACAGGCTTTTTTTATACATTTAGCCCTATCTAAAATTTCTTTTTAATCGCGATTATCGCGTTTATTTTATGAAATTTTAGATAACGAAACACATTAACTTAACAAGAGGTGTAAACATGGCACAAGGACATTATGAATTAAAAACGGCCAAAGACGGTCAATTTATGTTCAACTTAATCGCTACTAACGGACAAGTGATCTTAACCAGTGAGCTTTACAAAACGAAAGCCGCTGCACAAAACGGTATTGCTTCCGTCCAAAAAAATGGCGTAGATGAGAAAAATTTTGAGTTTCGCATGACAAAAAGTGATCAACCGTATTTTGTGTTGAAAGCGGCGAATCACCAAGAAATCGGTCGTAGTCAATATTATTCCTCACAGGCTGCCGCGCAAAAAGGCATGGAATCGGTGATGAATAATGCATCTACTGAAGTGATCAAAGAAATTTAATCTGCTTTTTCTTACTCTCCGCTTATCGGCATTTTCGGTGCCGATCTTTAGGCTTTGTAAGAGGCAGAAAGAATTAGAGCATTTTCATAAAAATCTGCGCCTAAATTTGTCGGTATTTTATCCCACGTTTAGGCGCAGATGAGTTATTGCGATTTTTGACTTAAATTATCTATTACGCTTTAGACATGGCAGCAACTTCTGCTGCGAAGTCGGTTTCTACTTTCTCGATACCTTCGCCCACTTCTAAGCGGATGAAGTTAGAGATTTCAGCACCTTTTTCTTTTAACAAATCACCAACGGATTTAGATGGATCCATCACGAATGGTTGACCGGTTAAAGAGACTTCGCCAGTGAATTTCTTCATGCGGCCTTCAACCATTTTTTCTGCGATTTCACGTGGTTTACCGGATTGCATTGCGATATCCACTTGGATGTTACGCTCATGTTCAACCACATCAGCCGGAACATCGCTTGGGTTAACGTAGTCTGGACGGCTTGCTGCAACGTGCATTGCAATGTGTTTTAACAATTCATCATCTGCGCCTTTACCTGCCACTAATACACCGATTTTCGCGCCGTGTAAGTAAGAGCCTACAACATCGCCCTCGATGTAAGCAACACGACGGATGGTCATGTTTTCACCAATTTTTGCCACTAATGCAGCACGTTTTTCTTCAAATTGCGCTTGAAGTTGTTCGATGGTTGCGCCTTTGTGTGCTGCTGCGTAGTCTGCCACTTCGTTGGCTAAACCTAAGAAACCGGCATCTTTTGCGACGAAGTCGGTTTCGCAGTTTAATTCAACCACTACACCGAAACCGTTTTGTACACGCGCGATGATGACACCTTCAGCTGCAACACGGCCGGCTTTTTTCGCCGCTTTTGCTTGACCGGATTTACGCATGTTATCGATAGCTAATTCGATGTCGCCGTTTGCTTCAACTAATGCTTTTTTACATTCCATCATGCCTGCGCCGGTACGTTCACGCAGTTCTTTTACTAATGATGCTGTGATTTCAGCCATTTTAAAATCCTCTGTCAGTTTAAAATGCGGTGGAAAAAGACCGCACTTTTAGCTCTAAAAAATACAGGGAGCTATCTAGCCCCCTGTTCATTAATTAATCGTCTGATTAATAAGGGCTTACGCCTTATCGCAATCGCCTGAATTATTCTGCGGCTTGCGCTAATTCTTCAGCAACCGCAGCTTCGTTACCACGACCTTCTTTGATCGCAGCAGCAGCAGAAGAAAGATAAAGTTGAATTGCACGTGCTGCGTCATCGTTACCTGGGATAACGAAATCTACGCCGTCCGGGCTAGAGTTAGTATCAACGATAGCAAATACCGGAATACCCAAGTTGTTTGCTTCTTTCACTGAGATATGTTCGTGGTCTGCACCGATAACAAATAATGCATCCGGAAGACCGCCCATCTCTTTGATACCGCCAAGGCTTAATTCAAGTTTTTCCATCTCACGGGTACGCATTAACGCTTCTTTTTTGGTTAATTTGTCGAAAGTACCGTCTTGAGATTGCGTTTCTAAATCCTTTAAACGTTTGATGGATTGACGAACTGTTTTCCAGTTGGTCAACATACCGCCTAACCAACGGTGGTTTACATAGTATTGTTGACAGTCTAATGCGGCAGCTTGCACGGCATCGGTCGCTGCGCGTTTAGTACCAACGAATAATACTTTACCGTTGTTGCTCGCAATGCGGGTTAACTCAGCTAATGCTGCGTTGAACATTGGAACGGTTTTTTCAAGGTTGATGATATGAACGCCGTTGCGTGGCCCGAAAATGAATGGTTTCATTTTTGGGTTCCAGTAACGAGTTTGGTGACCGAAGTGAACGCCTGCTTGAAGCATATCGCGCATAGAAACTTGTGCCATAATAATTTTCCTTTTGTTTGGGGTTTAGCCTCCACATATCCAGCCAATCGACCGTTTGGCACCCCGATTTAGCCTTTCTGATATGTGTGTGTTTTAGTAAATTGATTAAAAAATAAACGTTACTTTTAAACAGCAAAATAACGCCGTGCTTTATATCATAAAGTGCGGCTGCTTTCCAGTAAATTTCGATTTTTCATCGTTTTATTAAGACAATTTACAAGGAATTAACTCACAAAAAAACCGCACTTGGGGAAACCAAAGTGCGGTTTTTTTAGAAAACATTTTACGCTTGTGGATGTCTTGCAGCGACTTCTTCTAATAAGGTTTTGAGTTCACCTTGTTGATACATTTCCAATACGATATCACAACCGCCAACAAGTTCGCCTTCTACCCATAATTGTGGGAATGTCGGCCAATTGGCGTAAGCCGGTAACTCTGCACGAATATCCGGATGTTGTAAAATATCCACATAACCGAAGGGTACGCCACAGTTAATTAAGGCTTCCACCGCACGCGCAGAAAAACCGCAAGAAGGGAATTTTGGCGAGCCTTTCATGTAAATCAGAATTGGGTTTTCGCTAATCTGTTTTTTGATTTTATCTAACGTTTCCATAATGTTCCTTATATGCATTGAAGAGAAAACGCGCGCATTGTATCACAAACAATGTGCCCGACCAATAAATCCAAAAGGGTATTACCAGCTACCACCAGCCCCACCGCCGTCAAAACCGCCTCCGCCGAAACCTCCACCGGAGCCACCGCCAAAACCGCCTCCACCAAAGCCACCGAAACCGCCACCGCCTCTGCCATGACGGCGACGATCTGACATTGATTGGCGCAATATTTCATTCAAGACATGATTATTCGTTGGGCTGACGTAAGCGCGACGACTGTTAACCTCCGCTATCACCACAATCAAAATAAACAGCGCGAGCATGATAAAGGGCACAACATCCCCGAAATCCTTTTCCTCTTCCGCTTGTGCCGCAAATTCGCCTTTGGTGGCAGCAATAATGTAATCCAAGCCGTTATCAATGCCTTGGGCATACTGCTCGTTACGGAAATAAGGGCGAATTTGGTTGCGAATAATTTGTGAAGCCAGCGCATCGGTCAACACGCCTTGCAACCCTTGTCCCACCGCAATAAACAATTTGCGATCGTCTTTAGAGATAAGTAACAACACGCCATTATTCAGATTTTTTCGCCCGATACCCCATTTATCGCCCAATTCAAAGGCATATTGAGAAACCTCATATTCACCGGTCGTTGGCACAATCACCACCGCAATTTGCGAACTGGTTTCTTTGCCATAGGCTACCAACTTCGCTTCTAATGCGTCCAACTCTTTTGCTGATAACGTTTTCGTGTAGTCATTTACATAACGGAAAGGTTTCGGGGAATCAGGAAAGGTGACGGCAGAAACTGTCGCTGCCATAAAAACACCGAGAAAAATGACCGCACTTTTTAAGCTCAATAAACCCAATACGCGCTTAATCATGAATGATCACCTCGTTATCCAGTTCATTTTGATCGCCCGGTTGAACCGGAAAATGCCGAATCAACTGCTCACCGATTTGCTCCATTGAAACCAAAATGCCTTCCGTATAGTGCTTTTGTTTAAAATGCACAGTCATGCGGGCACATTCTGTTTGCCAAAAGTCATCGCCCACATACTGATGAATACCAATGTCCCCGATAATCGCACATTGACGATCATCATAGGCAATATAAATCAATACCCCATTACGCGCTACTGTTTGGTGCATTTCCAGTTGTGAAAAAACAACCAATGCACGCTCATAAGCAGAAAGTGCGGTCGGTTTTGACGGTATTTTTCGTTCGATAAAAATCCGAAATTCAGCGGAAGTCTGTTGCTCAAGGCGGGCAATTGCCGCCTCGAGCTGTTTTTTATCTACCGGAATTTTTGCAAATAATGGCATGGTCGCCACCTTGTTGTCCGTTTAGTTAAAATTCACTGTCGGCGCATTTTCAGCACCAGCAACAGATTTGAAGTAAGGTTTCTCTTTGAAACCAAAAATCATCGCCACCACTTTGGTTGGGAAAGTACGAATTTTTTGGTTGTATTCACGCGCTGCTTCATTGAATTTATTACGCGCCACATTAATGCGATTTTCGGTGCCTTCTAATTGCGCTTGTAAGTTCATAAAGCCTTCGTTTGCACGCAATTCAGGATAATTCTCTACACTGACCAACAAGCGGGACAACGCTGAACCCACCGCATTTTGATTTTGTTGGAATTGGGTTAATTGCTCTTCCGTTAAATTAGACGGATCAATTTTGGTTTGCGTTGCTTTGGCACGCGCTTCAACTACACCGGTCAAGGTTTCTTTTTCAAAGTTTGCCTGACCTTTCACAGTATTCACTAAATTTGGAATCAAATCAGAACGACGTTGATAAGTCGATTCCACATTTGCCCACACCGAATTAATTTGCTCTTCCGCGGCAACCAAGCCGTTATAACTTGGAATTAAGGTCATGGCCGCAACAACGGCAACAATAATCAGAACAAGCCATTTTTTCATGTTTTTCCCTTACAATCATTAAACTTAGCTAAAAAACAAAAGACCTAAACATAGGTTTAGGTCTTTTTTATCTTTATCTAAAAATAATTAACAAAAAGTCAATTAGTGGGAACCGCTAACTGCGATTTCTACACGACGGTCATCAGCTAAACAAGCGATAAGCGCTTTACGGCCTTTAACTGCGTCACATTTGTTACCAGTAACTGGGTTTGCTTTACCATAACCGGTTGCAGAAATAGCGTTTTGAGAAACACCTTTAGACACTAAGTAGTTAGCAACGCTTTCAGCACGTTTTTGAGATAATTTTTGGTTGTAAGCGTCAGAACCGATACGGTCTGTGTAACCTGCAACTTTAACGTTCGCATGGCTAACTTGTGCGATTTCGCCGTAGATACCATCTAATACGTTACGAGCTTGAGGTTTTAAGTCAGCTTTGCCGAATGCGAAAGTCACATCAGAGTTCAAGTTGAAAGTTTTGTTTACTACTTTCGCTTCAGGTGCCGGCATAGGTGCTTGACCTTGACCGAAACGGTAAGATAAACCTAAAGCAACAGTACCCATGTTCGGAGAGAACTCTGTAGTACGTTCACGTGGTGCCGGACCATTTTTCACTTGAGCTTTACCTAAGTTGCCTACACGAGCAGTCCATTGATATTCTAAACGTGCTGCTAATTCTGGAAGAATTGCGTATTCAATACCCGCTGCTAAAACCGGAGATACTTTGAAGTTGTGAGCTTTCTCTTTACCGCCACCTGCAAGAGTTGCTTTATAATCGCTGCGGATTAATGCCGCACCAACACGACCATAAACATCTAAATCTGCTAATACTGGGTAGCTTCCTTTAAGTGCTAAAGTCGTACCGTGCGCAGTGTGTTTAGTTTCAGTTTTGTCTTGGCGATCTTTTAGTTTAGAACCACCGAAATATTCATAACCGATTTCTGCAGCGAAGTTGTCAGTGATTTGGTAACCACCGAACACACCGTAGTTTACAGAGTGACGGTTTACATCATAACCCGCATTACGAAATTGGGTAAAACCATTGTGGGAAGAAGTCCAACCGGCTTTTGCGCCAGTATAGAAAGTGTTAGCTTGTGGTGCAGCTTGTGCTACAGTTGCTGCTGCTAAACCAGCGATAGCTAATGCGATTGCAGTTTTTTTCATTTTGATGATCCTCTTAAATGTAGTCATCTATTTAAATTAAAACAAGTATCAGCTGATGTAGCTGAAAACCAACACAAAGGAATTGTGTTACCTGCTATCTTAACCTGTTCGATCTAAAAAGTCATCTCAAGGCAAAGATATTACATCAATAGAGCAAATTTGCTCTACTCTGTCTTTTGGCAAATTCATATCCTATGTGGAGGACTGTCCAAAAGTGCGCGTATTATCCTACCTAAAAAATGGAAAATCAAATCACCGGCCACTCTTTTGCTTATTTTTTGAACAAAAAAGCGTTTTTTGCTGACAATTTTTAATCACTTTTCTAATTTTATCTGATAAATATCGTGCCGAGTCTCCTCGCTTATATGTTACACTCTCACAACTTTTTACGTCTTTAACCTTAACTGAAGAGTGGTGCAACATGCTACCCCGCTTAACGAATATCCCTCAACTTTCTCCATTAGTCAGTGATTATTTAGATGCGCTACGATTGCAACATTTTGAAGGAGACATTGCCTCAAGTTATGCCGATCGTCTCAGCCTCGCCACCGACAACAGCGTTTACCAACAACTTCCGCAAGCCATTTTATTTCCGAAAAGCGTTGCCGATGTAGTACGCCTAACCAAACTCGCACAACAGGAAAAATACCTTTCCCTCACGTTTACGCCACGTGGTGGCGGCACCGGTACGAACGGGCAATCTATCAATAACAACATTATTGTTGATCTATCCCGCCACATGACGAAAATTTTAGAACTCAACGTAAAAGAACGTTGGGTGCGCGTGCAAGCCGGCGTAGTGAAAGATCAGCTTAATCAATTTCTAAAGCCGCACGGTTTATTTTTCTCGCCAGAACTCTCCACCAGTAACCGCGCCACCTTAGGGGGGATGATCAATACGGATGCGTCAGGACAAGGATCTTTACAATACGGGAAAACCTCCGACCACGTGCTGGGTTTACGCGCCGTACTCATCAATGGCGAAATTTTAGAGACAGGTGCGGTCAAATCTGACGACGTTTTTCGCTATACAGAAGAAAGCTCTCTCTCTGCCAACGTGAAAAAAATCTATCAAGAGATTTTTCAACGTTGCAAAGATAACCGCTCACAAATCCTGAATGATTTACCCCAATTGAACCGTTTTCTGACCGGTTACGATTTAAAAAATGTGTTTAACGATGATTTAAGCGAATTCAATTTAACCCGCATTTTGACAGGTTCAGAGGGCTCACTTGCTTTTATTTGCGAGGCCACGTTGGATTTAATGCCGCTGCCACAACATCGCACATTAATTAACATTAAATACAATTCTTTTGATGCGGCATTGCGCAACGCGCCTTTTATGGTTAAAGCCAATGCACTTTCCGTAGAAACCGTGGATTCCAAAGTGCTGAATTTGGCTAAACAAGACATTATTTGGCACTCTGTCAAAGAACTGTTAACAGAAGACGCTCAACATCCGATTCTTGGCTTAAATATAGTGGAATATGCCGGCAATAATCAGGCATTAATTGAAAAACAAGTGGCGCAGTTATGTGCACAATTAGATCAAAAAATTGCTGAAGGCAAAGATCATATTATCGGTTATCAAGTTTGCGATCATTTGCCATCCATTGAACGTATTTACGCCATGCGGAAAAAAGCCGTAGGGCTACTTGGCAATGCAAAAGGCGCGGCAAAACCGATTCCTTTTGTGGAAGACACTTGTGTGCCGCCGGAAAATTTGGCGGATTACATTACCGAGTTTCGCGCTTTATTAGATAGCCATAATCTGCAATACGGTATGTTCGGCCATGTGGATGCAGGCGTGTTACACGTTCGTCCTGCATTAGATTTATGCGATTTAGAGCAAGTTAAATTATTCAAACAGATTTCCGACGAGGTGGCAGAACTCACCCGTAAATACGGCGGATTAATTTGGGGTGAACATGGCAAAGGAATGCGCTCGCAATACGGCGAAAAATTCTTTACACCCGAATTATGGCGTGAATTACGTTACATCAAATTCTTATTTGATCCGCAAAATCGTCTCAACCCAGGGAAAATCTGTACGCCATTAAATAACAAACAAGAACTTTATTCCATTTTATCGCCAATGCGAGCCGACCTCGATCGCCAAATTCCCGTTCAAATGAAAGAAGAATTTATCGGTGCCATGAATTGTAACGGTAACGGGCTATGCTTTAACTTTGATGTCCACAGCACTATGTGTCCGTCAATGAAAGTGAGTAAAAATCGCGTCTTTTCACCGAAAGGCCGCGCCGCCATGGTGCGTGAATGGTTGCGTTTATTAGCGAATGAGCAAGTTACCCCGGCGCAATTGGATTTCAAGCAATCCACGGTAAAACTCACGGATATTGTGCATAAAATCCAAAACAGCTATCAAAAACACCGTGGCGAATACGATTTTTCCCATGAAGTGAAAGCGGCAATGGATACTTGCCTGGCGTGTAAAGCCTGTGCCAGCCAATGTCCGATTAAAATCGACGTACCGAGTTTCCGCGCGAAGTTCTTCCATTTTTACCACCAACGTTATCTGCGCCCAATCAAAGATTATGTAGTGTCCAACGTGGAATACGTTGCGCCGCTAATGGCAAAACAAGCGAAGCTCTTTAATTATTTTACAGCGACTAAATTTAGCCAAAAGGTGGCAGAAAAATGTTTAGGCATGACGGATTTACCCTTGCTCTCAACACCCAATCTGCAACAACAACTCATTCAACTTGGTCATCAAAACGCTTCATTAGAGCAATTAGAAAGTTTAAGTGCGGTGGAAAAACAACGTGTTTTGCTTATCGTGCAAGATCCATTCACCTCTTATTATGATGCCAAAGTGGTCGCCGATTTTGTGGCGTTAACCCAAAAACTGGGCTTTAAGCCTGTGGTATTGCCGTTTAAACCCAACGGCAAAGCACAACACATTAAGGGCTTTTTAACCCGTTTTGCCAAAACAGCAAAAAATCAGGCAGATTTTTTAAACCGCATGGCGAAATTAGGATTGCCTTTAGTGGGCGTGGATCCGGCTATTGTGTTGTCGTATCGTGACGAATACAAAGAAATTCTGGGTGCCGAACGCGGTGATTTCCACGTACTCACAGCACACGAATGGCTGAAACAACAGCTGGATAACGACACCTTATTATTCGCGCAAAACACCGAAAAAACCGACCGCACTTTTGAGTCGCATCAGTGGTATTTATTCCCACACTGCACAGAAACGACTGCGATGCCAAACAGTGGCAAAGAATGGCAACACATTTTTGCCGCTTTCGACCAGCAGTTGCAGGTTGAAAGTGTCGGCTGTTGCGGCATGGCTGGTACTTTCGGGCACGAAACCCAGCATATTGAAATGTCGAAAGCCATTTATGAAGCCTCATGGGAGAAAAAGCTGCAAAGTAAAGATCCGAACTTCTGCTTAGCAACCGGTTATTCCTGTCGTAGCCAAGTGAAGCGTTTCGCCCATTATCAGCCGAAACACCCTGTACAAGCCTTATTAACTTTATTGAAATAACAACACCATGAGCATTTGGAAGAAACACCTCACGCTACAACAACTAAATGACTTCTGCCAACACTGTGCCGTAGCACATTTAGGCATTGAATTTACCGCACAGGGCGATGATTGGCTGGAAGCCCGTATGCCGGTAGATCACCGCACCACCCAACCTATGGGATTTTTACACGGAGGCATTTCCGCCGCACTCGCTGAAACCGTTGCTTCCACTGCCGGTTTTTGCTGTGTAGAAGCCAATCAATCTGTGGTTGGTTTAGAAATTAACGCAAGCCATTTACGTCCTGTAAAACAAGGCTATGTTTGCGCTAAATCAAGCCCGATTCGTTTAGGTAAAAATGTACAGGTTTGGCAAATTGACATTCGAGATGCACAAGATAAACTGTGCTGCGTTTCACGTTTAACTCTTTCTATTATCACAGATGACTAATTTAAAAATCGGCGTCATTCTTGCCAATTTAGGTACGCCAGACTCACCAAGTCCTAAGGATATTTCCCGTTATTTATGGCAATTTTTAACGGATCCCCGCGTGGTCGATTTGCCGCGTTGTAAATGGTATCCGTTACTTAAAGCCATTATTTTGCCGTTACGTTCTAAACGCGTCGCCAAAAATTACCGTTCCATTTGGACCGAACAAGGTTCTCCGTTAATGGTGTTCACCGAACAACAAAAACAAGGCTTAATCGACTTTTTCCGACAACAGCAACTGGATGTGGAAATCGAAATCGGTATGACTTATGGCAATCCGTCCATGCCAAGTGCGGTGCAAAAATTAATGGATAAAAAAGTGGAGCACATCATCGTACTCCCGCTCTATCCACAATACAGCAGTAGTACAACGGGCGCCGTGTTCGACTCTTTTGCTGAAGCATTGAAACAACAACGTGGCATTGTGCCCTTTGATTTTATTCATTCCTATCCGCTCAACCAAAACTATATTTCCGCGCTGATTGATTCTTGTAAAGCAAGATTAAAGGCGGATGAGTTTTTATTGTTTTCCTTTCATGGCATTCCGTTACGTTATGAAAACACCGGCGATTACTACCGCACACATTGCCAACAAACGGCGGCCGCGGTGGCACAAGGGTTAGGCTTAAATGAAAAACAATGGGGTTTAACCTTCCAATCCCGTTTTGGTAAAGAAGAATGGTTACAGCCTTATACCGATGAGTTTTTGTCGAATGCTGCAGCACAGGGCATTAAGAAAGTGGCGGTGATTTGCCCCGGCTTTGCCGTGGATTGTTTAGAAACCCTGGAAGAAATTGCTGAGGAAAATAAAGACTATTTCATCTCTAACGGCGGTGAAAGTTATCAATACATTCCGGCACTGAACGCCTCCTCTGCACATATCGAAACTTTAGGCAGATTAGTGATCAATCAAATGGCGAAAATGAAATGCAACAACTGCACTTCACCAAACATTGCCATTATTCCAACCATTACGGTGCCAACGTCAAACAATCTTAGTAGCCGTTGTCATTAAAAAAATAAAAAAGTGCGGTGGATTTTTGAGGTGTTAAAAACACTTGGAAAATCCACCGCACTTTTGTTTTATAGGCACAAATAAACTCGCCAATAGCTCGCATTTGATGGCGCACACTTCACAGCGTGTGCCGATAACCTGTTGATATTTCGTGCGTAGCGTGCATCTTGATGCACGACCAAACCACGCAAGGAACGTTATTTACCCTTTCGGCATTCACGATTTCGTGCGTAGCGTGCAACTTGTTGCACGACCAGACCACACAAGGAACGTTATTTAACCCTTTCGGGCATTCATGATTTCGTGCGTAGCGTGCATCTTGATGCACGACCAAACCACATAAGGAACGTTATTCAACCCTTTTCGGCATTCACGATTTCGTGCGTAGCGTGCAACTTGTTGCACGACCAAACCACACAAGGAACGTTATTTAACCCTTTCAGGCATTCACGATTTCGTGCGTAGCGTGCATCTTGATGCACGACCAAACCACGTAAGGAACGTTATTCAACCCTTTTCGGCATTCATGATTTCGTGCAACAAGTTGCACGCTACGATTCTTTTATTTTCAGGATATTTGATGGCGCACTCTTCACAGCGTGTGACAATAACCCTCTAATATTAAAAGGTGCGTTTACACGCCCCCTACCTTATCAATTTACTTTCCACTCGCCGTTCACAACGGTACCAACGACGTGGTAATCGTTCGTGAAGACTGCAAGGTTAGCGACTTTGCCGGCTTCAACGGAACCCAAACGGTCATCGACACCGATAGCGCGTGCCGGATAAAGGTTACTCATGCGAATCGCTTCGGCAAGTGGAATTTCGACATATTCCACCGCATTTTTAATGGATTCCATCATGGTGATGGAAGCACCTGCGATCGTACCGTTACCGTCATAGCAACGTCCTTCTTTCACATAAATGGTTTTACCCACGAAGGTGAACGTTTCTAATTCTGGGCCTGCGCCGGCAGCCGCTAAGGAGTCGGTGACGATACAAAGTTTGTCGCCTTTGATTTTTTTATCCAAACGCACATTGCCGAAATTCACGTGCACGCCGTCCACGATAATGCCGGTGTAAACGTCAGAATCCAATACTGCACCCACCACGCCCATGGCACGACCGGAACTGATCGGCGACATGGCATTGTGTAAGTGCGTTGCGAAAGTTGCGCCTTTACGGAAAGCCGCTTTTGCCACGTCATAGGTGGCGTTAGAGTGACCGACTGACACCACGATGCCACTTTTCACAAAATCAGGCGTGTAATTGATGGTTGGGTTTTCTGCGGCAATGGTGAGTTTGGTGATCACATCGGCGTTTTCACACAAGAAATCTTTCATTTCAGGTGAAATTTCACGGATATATTCCGGACGGTGTACGCCTTTTTTCTCTACGCTCAAATACGGCCCTTCAATATGCAAACCCAGTGCTTGGTTTTTATGTTTATTCAAATATTCACGCATAACTTTCACCGCACTTTTGATGCCCTCATCCGGTGCCGTAATAAAGGTTGGCAAGAAGCTGGTGCAGCCGGATTTCAGGTTGGTCGCTTGCATGATTTCTAAGGTTTCTACACTGGTTTGGTCGTTGAACATCACACCACCACAACCGTTTAATTGCAAGTCAATAAAACCGGCAGTGAGGTTATGCCCCTCTAAATCAAGGGTCTTAATGCCGCTTTCCAATTCGCTTTGTGGAATCACTGCTTCAATGTGTTCGCCATTCACGACCACCGCATAATCCCGAAGGATTTCATGTTTGGTGTAAATGACGGAATTAATTAATGCATATTTCATAATCGTACCTTTAAATAATCTAAAAATTCACCGCACTTTTGAGCTAAACATTACAACACGCTATGAATAGCGTGACTTTCCAAGTCGGTGAAATATTTCACGGTTTTTACTTTCAACTCTTGCAACGCCGGCTCATCACACACCAACACAAAATGGCGATGTAATTGCAACGCACTCACTGTCCACATGTGATTTACTGCGCCTTCAACAGCGGCTTGCACCGCTAACGCTTTCCCATGGCCGGTGGCTAAAATCATGACTTCTTCTGCGTCTAATAACGTGCCGACACCAATGGTTAAAGCATATTTCGGCACTTTATTGACATCATTATCAAAAAAGCGGGAATTGGCGATGATCGTATCCGGTGTAAGGGTTTTAATACGGGTGCGGGAGCTCAACGAAGAAGCCGGTTCATTGAAGGCAATATGACCATCTACGCCAACGCCGCCCATAAATAAATGAATTTTGCCGTAAGATTTGATTTTTTCTTCGTAACGGCGACATTCTTCATCATGATCGTCCGTATTGCCGTCTAAAATATTGATGTTTTGCGGCTGAATATCAATGTGGTTGAAAAAATTGTTGTGCATGAAGCTGTGATAGCTTTCCGGATGTTCTTTCGGAAGCCCCACATATTCATCCATGTTGAATGTGACCACATGTTTAAAACTCACTTCACCGGCTTGGTTCAAGCGGATCAGTTCTTGGTAAGTTTTAAGCGGTGTTCCGCCGGTAGGTAAACCCAATACAAACGGGCGTTCTTCGGTGGGATTAAAACGATTGATTCTGTCAACGATATGACGTGCTGCCCAACGGCTAACTTGTTGTTCGTTATGTAGAGGGATGAGGCGCATAATAAACTTCCTTTATCGTGACCGCACTTTACAATCATTTTGTAGGAATAGGCGTTATGCCTGTCCCATTTATGTCATAAAGAGAATTTAGGACAGGCACAAAGCCTGCCCTGCCCTACACCAGAAAAGTGCGGTCTCTTTTTCCATTAAATTAGAGATATTTCGCTTTTAATTCTTTTGCTTTGGCTAATTGTGCTTCGGTCGCTTTTGCCGTCATTGGTTCACGACAATAGCCGGCATCCACACCTTCCAATTTCAACAATTCTTTGATGGTTAAATACAAACCATTCGCTAAGATACCTTCGATTAAATCATTAGTCACATGTTGAATTTCACGTGCTTCAGCCAGTTTGCCTTGTTTGGTCAAGTCAAAGATTTGTCTTGCACGAACACCGTTCACGTTGAATGTACTACCGATAGCACCATCCACACCTAAAGCCACCGCCGGCAACATCATTTCATCGAAGCCCGCCCAAATTAAGTGGTTTGGATACGCTTTTTGTAAACGTTCTAATAAATAGAAATCACCTGCGGTGAATTTCACGCCAAGCACTTTCGGGTTTTTGTAAAGTTCGCCGAATTGCTCTACGCCCATGTTTACGCCGGTTAAGAACGGAATGGAGTAAACAATCATGTTGTTACCGGTTTCCGCAATAATGGTGTCATAGTAGTGTTTGATTTCAGGGAAGCTGAATTTGTAGTAGAACGGTGTTACCGCAGAAAGACAGTCATAGCCCAATTCTGTGGCATATTTACCTAATTCCACCGCTTCGTGTAAATTCACGCTACCCACTTGTGCGATTAACGCCACTTGGTCTTTTGCTTCATCTTTTGCAATACGGAAGATTTGTTTTTTCTCTTCGGTAGAAAGCATGAAGTTTTCACCGGTAGAACCGCCCACATACAAACCATTGACTTTCATTTTGTCGATGTTGTGGCGAATAATTTGGCGTAAGCCTTTTTCATTAATAGAGCCATCTTCATTAAATGACACTAATAACGCACTGAAAATACCTTTTAAATCACGCATTGTTTTCTCCTGTTTAGTATTTAATACGTTGTTCTAAAATAACATTAAGGGTTTTCTCTTTTGTCTTAATCGCTTTTTCATGCTCCGCTTGAACCAGCAAAGCATAAATTAAATCTAAAACGAATAATTGTGCCGTTTTGGTACCAATGGAATCCCCTTGCAGTTTCCCTTGTTTATTACCATTGACCAACACAAAATCCGCATATTCGGTTAACGGGGAACGCATACTATGGGTCAATGCTACCGTTGTTGCGCCGTTTTCCTTGGCAATTTTTAATGCATGCGCCGTTTCTTGCGAATAGCCGGAGTGGCTGATGCCAATCGCCACATCATTGCGTTGTAATAACGCCACCTGCATATACATAAAATGGTTGTTACCGCTCGCATCCACTTGAATGCCAATCCGCATGAATTTGTTCTTGGCTTCTTCTGCCGTTACGCCGGAGGATCCGACCCCAAAGAGAAAAACTCTGTTCGCGCCTCGAATGGCTTTTACAACCACTTCTAACTGATGAAAATCCAACAAATTAATCGTTTCGTTCATCACTGAATTAATGGCAGACTGCAATTTATGTGCAATCGTTTGTGAATCATCGTTAGGTAAGATCTCCGTTTCTAGCACCGTATCATCCCGACCTTCCCGTGTTTTCGCCAGCTCAATCGAAAACGCCAACTTAAAATCACTAAATCCTTTAAACCCCAGTGTACGGCAGAAACGCACAAGTGTCGCCTCTCCGACATCTAAACGTTCAGCAAGCTGTGCCAAGGAATACTGCATAATACAATCAGGCGATTGGGTAATGACATCCGCAATTTTTTTCTCCGTCTTCGTCAGGCTTTGATAAAGCGAACTGAGGGAGTTAAGTACATTTCCGTTTCCCACCATAAACAACCCTAATCATGTAATTTAGCCATGTAATTGAGTAAGCGCCCATGCAGCCGCGCCGATAAGTCCGGCATCTTGCCCTAATTGAGCCGCATCCAGCGGACAACGATAAATTTCCGGCATTTGCGCCAAATGCTGTTTCACCAAAGGCAAATAGCCTTCCGCCAACCCAACGCTACCGCCAATCACCACCTGTTGCACGTCCATACCAATCACTAAATCCGCCACTAAATTGGCAATCGCTTTTGCTGAACGAGACACAAGTGCGGTGGCTTTTTCATCCATTTTTCTAAAACGGGCAAAGACTTCTTTGGGATCGCAAGGATCGTCCCATTGTTTAGAAACCGCTTCAATGGCACGTCCCGCTGCGATGGCTTCCACACAACCGACTCGACCACAACCGCATACTGGCCCATTGGGATCCGCAAGGGTATGTCCAATATGGCCGGCAATGCCGTTCGGTTCGGTGAGTAATTGGTGGTTTAAAATTAACCCGCCACCTACGCCCGTAGAGACGGTAATAAAAGCAAAGTTTTGAAGATTATTTTTATCTTGCAGTTGATATTCCGCATAAGTCGCTGCCTGCGCATCATTCAATAAATACACGGGCTTTGACGTATGCTGAGAAATGCTTTGTTTTAATGGGAAATAAGCCAGTCCGCCTAAATTTTTCGGGTTAAGTGCGGTCAATATTCCTTTATTGATGATGCCTGTGGAGGCAACCGCAACATAATCAAATTGCCCCGCATAATCCGAAAGTAATTGTGCGAGCGTTTGATGCATTGCCTCCACCACGTTTTCTTGCGGTGTGTGGATTTGTTGACGTTGTGTCACTTGGTTCCCTGACACAATAGCTGAGGCGATTTTAGTTCCGCCGATATCTAAGGCTAAGCAACGCATCATGTTTCCCCTCTTAATTATTTATTTGCAGAATTAACCGCACTTGAGAACCAGCTGACGATATGTTCTAAACGGGTTAACGCAGAACCTACGGTCACGAAATCCGCACCGATTTCAATGGCGGTTTTGGCAAGTTCCGGTGTGTTGTAACGTCCTTCTGCCATCACTTTGCAACCGGCAGCTTTCAAATCTTTCACTAATTGATAGTCCGGTTCATCCGGTACAGCACCACCTGTGTAGCCCGACATGGTGCTACCCACAATATCAAAGCCTAATTTTTGGCAGTACAACCCTTCTTCTAAATTGGAGCAATCCGCCATGGCAAGACAGCCCATTTCATGAATTTTTTTGACCGCACTTTCAATATCAACAGGACGCGGACGATGGGTGCCATCCACTGCAATGATATCCGCACCGGCATGCGCTAAATCTTCAATGTCTTGTAAAAACGGCGTGATACGCACCGGGCTGTCCGGCAAATCGCGTTTTACAATACCGATAATCGGCACATTGACGGTTGGACGCGTTGCTTTCAAGTTGTCCACGCCTTCAATACGTAGTCCAGCCGCACCACCGATAACGGAAGCCTGTGCCATCGCGGCAACAATTTCCGGCTTATCCATCGGGCCATCATCGACCGGTTGGCAGGACGCAATCAATCCATTTTGAATTTTGGCAAAAACCTCTTGGTGGGATAATTTGTGCTGAGTGAATGACATAAAAACTCCTCTTAATTTGCGGCTGCATTTGGCAGTCATTCTTGTCATCGTGCATTATATGATAACAATACTTCATTTTGAAATATATTTTTGAAGTGTTTTTCCAATGATGTGATCTACCTCTCATTTCTGAAATAAAACTTCATAATCTATTTGAAAATGATTTTTTTACTTTAGAATGGATATCGAGTTGTAATCTAACTATGTTTCAAAACATCAATTAACTTACTATCATTACAGGAGTAGCTTATGAAACTAGCAAAACTTTTCCTTGCCACTGCAATCGCATTAGGTGTGACTTCCGCTGCTAACGCTGCAGAGTATGATTTAAAATTCGGTATGAACGCAGGTACGTCTTCTAACGAATACAAAGCCGCTGAAATGTTTGCCAAAGAAGTGAAAGAAAAATCCAACGGCAAAATCGATATCTCTCTTTATCCGAGTTCTCAATTAGGTGACGACCGCGCCATGTTAAAACAATTAAAAGACGGTGCGTTAGACTTCACTTTTGCTGAATCTGCACGTTTCCAATTGTTCTACCCTGAAGCGGCTGTGTTTGCGTTACCTTATGTCATCAGTGACTACAGCGTGGCACAAAAAGCGTTATTTGACACGGCATTCGGTAAAGACTTAATCCAAAAAATGAACAAAGATTTAGGCTTAACCTTATTATCCCAAGCCTATAATGGTACACGCCAAACCACCTCTAACCGTGCAATCAACAGCATTGCCGACATGAAGGGCTTAAAATTACGCGTACCAAACGCGGCAACTAACTTGGCGTACGCAAAATATGTGGGTGCATCCCCAACACCAATGGCCTTCTCCGAAGTGTATTTAGCATTACAAACGAACTCCGTTGACGGTCAAGAAAACCCATTGGCAACCGTTCAAGCACAAAAATTCTATGAAGTGCAAAAATACTTGGCAATGACCAACCACATTTTGAACGACCAACTTTATCTTGTAAGTAACGAAACCTTTGCTGACTTACCGGCTGATTTACAAAAAGTTGTGAGAGATGCAGCACAAAAAGCCGCAGAATACCACACTAAATTATTCGTTGACGGTGAAAAAGAATTAGTGACTTTCTTTGAAAAACAAGGTGTAACCGTAACATATCCGGATCTCGCCCCATTCAAAGAAGCCATGAAACCTTTCTATGCTGACTTTGTAAAACAAACCGGTGCGAAAGGCGAAGAAGCACTTAAACAAATTCAAGCTATAAGCAAATAATTCTCTTATCGTGTGCCTGTTTCGGCAGGCACGCTTTTTCTCTCCTTTATTATTCAACGGAGTTGAATATGAAAATCTTTAATAAACTCGAAGAATGGATCGGTGGGGCACTATTCCTCGTGATATTCTGCATTCTTGTTTTGCAAATTCTATTCAGACAAGCTTTCCACTCGCCATTAATTTGGAGTGAAGAACTTGCCAAATTGCTGTTCGTTTATGTCGGTATGCTCGGCATTAGCGTTGCCGTCAGAAAACAAGAGCACGTTTATATCGACTTCTTGACTAACTTAATGCCACCGGCAGTCAAAAAAATCACCAATACATTCGTACAAATCGTGATTTTCCTTGGTGTGATTTTCTTTATCCACTTTGGTATCAAAACCTATTTAGGTGCCAATTTCCCAATTGATGCGTTAGGCGGTATTTCTGAAAAATGGATCTATGCCTCCTTACCAATCATTGCCGTATTGATGCTCGTTCGCTTCTTCCAAGCGCAAGCAGACAACTTCAAACAAAACAAAAGCTATTTAACGGCAACCTTCTTTATCGTAAGTGCGGTCGTTTTATTAGGCATTTTATTCCTGGCCCCTGACTGGTACAAAGTCCTACGCGTAACCGAATATGTTAAATTTGGTTCTAATGCCGTGTATGTGGCATTGCTCTTCTGGTTAGTCATCATGTTCTTGGGCGTACCGGTGGGCTGGTCATTATTTATCACGACCCTACTTTACTTCTCCATGACTCGTTGGAATGTGGTCAATGCAGCTTCTGACAAACTCACCATGAGTTTAAATAGCTTCCCGCTCCTTGCCGTGCCGTTCTATATTCTCACCGGCATTCTAATGAACACCGGCGGTATCACCGAACGTATCTTTAACTTCGCCAAAGCCTTACTTGGCCACTACACCGGCGGTATGGGACACGTTAACATCGGTGCAAGCTTGTTATTCTCCGGGATGTCAGGTTCTGCACTTGCCGATGCAGGTGGTTTAGGTCAATTAGAAATCAAAGCCATGCGTGATGCAGGTTATGATGATGACATCTGCGGCGGTATCACTGCAGCCTCTTGTATCATCGGTCCATTAGTTCCACCAAGTATTGCCATGATCATTTACGGTGTTATCGCGAACGAATCCATTGCAAAACTCTTTATTGCCGGCTTCGTACCGGGGATATTAGTCACCATCGCTCTCATGGCAATGAACTACTACGTCTCCAAAAAACGTGGCTATCCAAGAACACCAAAAGCGACCCGTGAAGAACTTTGCACGTCATTCAAAAGAGCATTCTGGGCAATTTTAACCCCATTATTGATTATCGGCGGGATCTTCTCCGGCTTATTCAGCCCAACTGAATCTGCGGTGGTTGCAGCTGCCTACTCCGTCATTATCGGTAAATTCGTGTATAAAGAATTAACCTTGAAAATGCTCTTCAACAGCTGCGTAGAAGCCATGTCCATTACCGGTGTTGTTGCATTGATGATTATGACCGTCACCTTCTTCGGCGACATGATCGCCCGCGAACAAGTGGCAATGCGTATTGCCGATGTGTTCGTTGCGGTAGCAGATTCGCCGTTAATGGTGTTAGTCATGATCAATGCCTTGTTATTGTTCCTCGGTATGTTTATTGATGCCTTGGCATTACAGTTCTTGGTATTACCAATGCTGATTCCAATCGCCATGCAATTTGGGATCGACCTTGTGTTCTTCGGCGTTATGACAACCTTGAACATGATGATCGGCATCTTAACCCCACCAATGGGGATGGCGTTATTCGTGGTCGCACGCGTGGGTAACATGTCCGTGTCCACCGTAACGAAAGGTGTGTTGCCGTTCTTAATCCCGATTTTCGTGACCTTGGTGTTAATCACCATCTTCCCAAGTATCATCACATTCATTCCGAATTTGTTAATACCTTAGGACACTAAAAGTGCGGTTGCAAAACGTAGTAAATTTGAACCGCACTTTCTTACCCTACACATAAAAGACCTATTCTGCCGTTGACGAATAGCCCAAATCACTCCAAACGAGGTTTATTATGAAATTTCAAAAAACAACATTCGCCACCCTCTTCTTAGCGGCAACCACTTTTGCGGTAACCGCGCACGCTGCCGCTTACCCTGATTTACCGGTGGGCATTAAAAGCGGTGCCGGTGCGTTAATTGGCGATACCGTTTATGTAGGCTTAGGTACAGGCGGTGACAAATTCTATGCGTTAGATTTAAAAACCCCGAACGCCCAATGGAAAGAAATCGCCACATTCCCGGGCGGTGACCGTAACCAACCGGTGGCAGCGGCTGTTGACGGTAAATTGTATGTCTTCGGCGGATTACAAAAGAATGAAAAAGGCGAATTGCAATTCGTCAACGATGCCTACAGCTATAACCCAGCTGATAACACTTGGAGCAAATTGCCCACCCGCTCACCACGTGGTTTAGTCGGCTCGACCGGCGCATCACACGGTGATAAAGTGTATATCGTGGGCGGTTCTAACTTGTCTATTTTCAACGGTTTCTTCCAAGACACTGTTGCGGCTGGGGAAGACAAAGCAAAAAAAGACGAAATTGCCAAAGCGTATTTTGAACAACGTCCTGAAGACTATTTCTTCACCACCGAATTGTTAAGCTATGAGCCATCTACGAATAAATGGCGCAACGAAGGTCGCGTACCCTTCTCTGGACGTGCCGGTGCGGCATTTACCATTCAAGGTGATGATTTAGTTGTCGTGAACGGTGAAATCAAACCGGGCTTGCGTACGGCAGAAACGCATGCCGGTACATTCACCAACAAAGGCGTGCAATGGAAAAATCTGCCTGATTTACCGGCACCAAAAGGTCAAAGCCAAGATGGTTTGGCGGGAGCAATGGCAGGTTATAGCCACGGTCATTACTTAGTCACCGGTGGTGCAAACTTCCCGGGTTCCGTCAAACAATTTAAAGAAGGAAAACTTCACGCTCATCAAGGCTTAAGCAAAGCATGGCATAAAGATATTTATACGTTAAACAACGGCAAATGGAACATCATTGGCGAATTGCCGGCAGGCATTGGTTACGGTGTTGCCGTGTCTTATGACAACAAAGTATTGCTCATTGGTGGGGAAACCGATGGTGGCAAAGCCTTAACCTCTGTTCAAAGCATGAGCTATGACGGCAAACAATTAAAAGTAGAATAATCTTCTTTTGGTTTCAAATTAACGGATTAAGCGTGCTTGATCCGTTAATTTGTTTTTAAGTTAAGCATCTTGCCAACAGATTCGTGATAGCTCTCACAAATACGAAAGTTTTCATTTGAAAAGCGAAATCCTCTCGCGCTATGCTACGCAGACCTCAAAAATTATTTTATGAATCAAAAAATTAAAGGAGTTCTTATGAGTATTCTCAGTTATGCCCAAAAAATCGGGCAAGCCTTAATGGTGCCGGTGGCGGTATTACCGGCAGCCGCCGTACTAATGGGGATCGGCTATTGGCTAGACCCGGACGGTTGGGGGTCGAATAGCCAACTTGCCGCCTTGCTCATCAAATCCGGTGCTGCCATCATCGACAACATGGGCTTATTATTTGCTGTGGGCGTGGCTTTCGGGTTATCTAAAGACAAACACGGTTCAGCCGCCCTTTCCGGTTTGGTGGGTTACTATGTTGTAACCACCCTACTTGCACCGGGTGGTGTAGCCCAATTACAACATATCGATCCAAGCCAAGTGCCTGCCGCTTTCGGTAAAATCAATAACCAATTTATCGGGATCTTAATCGGTGTACTTTCTGCCGAACTTTACAACCGTTTCTATCAAGTAGAGTTGCCAAAAGCGCTGTCCTTCTTCAGCGGAAAACGTTTAGTCCCAATCGTGGTCTCTTTCGCCATGATTGCCCTTTCTTTCATTCTGCTTTATGTATGGCCTTACATCTTCAATGCCTTAGTGTCTTTCGGTGAATCCATCAAAGATTTAGGCGCTGTGGGTGCGGGTATTTACGGTTTCTTCAACCGTCTATTAATTCCGGTTGGCTTACACCACGCGTTAAACTCAGTATTCTGGTTTGACGTTGCCGGTATTAACGACATTCCTAACTTCTTAGGTGGTGCAAAATCTATCGCTGAAGGCACTGCTACGGTAGGTGTCACCGGTATGTATCAAGCCGGTTTCTTCCCGGTCATGATGTTCGGTTTACCGGGTGCGGCATTGGCGATTTACCAATGTGCAAAACCAAGCCAAAAAGTGAAAGTGGCTTCCATTATGTTAGCGGGTGCATTTGCTTCCTTCTTCACCGGTATCACCGAACCACTTGAATTCTCTTTCATGTTCGTGGCACCGATTCTTTATGTATTACACGCGTTATTAACCGGTATTTCCGTGTTTATCGCAGCAAGTATGCACTGGATTGCAGGCTTCGGCTTCAGCGCAGGTTTAGTGGATATGGTGTTATCTTCACGCAACCCATTAGCCGTTGACTGGTATATGTTATTGGTACAAGGCTTAGTCTTCTTCACCATTTACTACGTCGTTTTCCGCTTTGCTATCCAAGCCTTCAACTTAAAAACTATCGGTCGCACCGAAGAAGCTGAAGAGCCAAAAGAAGAACAAAGCGAACACAATCACTCTCGTGAAGAAAGAGCGGTTAAATTTATCGACGCTTTAGGCGGTGCGGATAACTTTAAAACGATTGACGCTTGTATTACTCGTTTACGTTTAACTTTAGTGGATCGCGATAAGATCAACGAAGAACAATTAAAATCGCTCGGCTCTAAAGGCAACGTAAAACTGGGTAATGATGGTTTACAAGTCATTCTGGGAACAGAAGCGGAATTGGTTGCAGAAGCCATTAAGGCGAAAGTGAAATAGTGCAAAATCATATTAAACAACGAATGTGTTTAAATTAACGAACGTGTTTAAATTGATGTTGCAACACAATTTATCAGACGATCAACGTCTGTCTCTCTAAAAAAAACGGCACCCTTAACGAAGGGTGCCAATCATATAAAGTTCCTAATAAATGCTTAGTCTTTTTGCGTATTATAAGCTTCTAATGCGCGTAAAGAATAGGTGTAAGCTGCACCTGCATTTAATGCGATAGACATCGCTAATGCGGCAGCCACTTCTTCTTCAGTTGCACCGGCTTTTACCGCTTCGGCAGCGTGTACGCCGATGCAGCTTTCGCAACGGGTGGTAACAGCCACGGCAAGGGCGATTAATTCACGGGTTTTCACATCTAAAACATTGCCTTCTGCTGCGGCTGCGCCTAGTGCACCGTAGGCTTGTAACATTTTCGGATGTTTTTTACCTAATTCACCGAATGATTTTTTTACGTGGGCAACATCATTTTTCCAATCTGCAAACATAATTTTTCTCCTTAATTTAGGTTGGAATCCATTTAAATTTCGCAACAAATTATAGGCAAATTCGTCTATCATACTTGCTCATTCGTCTTAACTTTTATGCGTAAAATCTCATTATGGACTGTTTAGATAAACTCATTCAGCTAGCACAGGTGAGCGGTGAAGTGAATATTCGCTGCCTGTTTCAAGGACAGTGGCAAATTCAACCGAATATCACCGAAAATCAATATGTGGGCGCATTTCACTTGATTGAGCAGGGCGAATGCTGGCTCACGCTAGATAAAAAACAAATTCATTTGCAAGCGGGCGATATCTTTTTTCTACCGCAAAATCGACCGCACTTAATTGCCGGACAGGCACAGAATTTGTCGGAAAATAATGTGCCCCATGCCCAAGATAACCGCTCTACGTTGTTTAAAGTGTATAGCATTGGGCAGAATTCGGCAGATTTGAAAATGTTCTGCGGTTTGTTTTATTACAGCAAACCCTCCCTGCTTATTGATTCGTTACCGGAATATTTGCATTTATCGCTTAATGACACCCCGGTGCAACCGCTGATTCGCTTAATGCAACAGGAGGCGGATAATCATCAAAGCGGTGCAAAATCGCTGATGGATGCCTTAGTTACTGTGTTGTTTATTTATATTTTGCGCCACGGACTACAAGCCAATCTGCTTCATTGCGGATTATTTGCCGGGTTACAAGACAAGCGCTTAGGCAAGGTATTAGAGCAGTTATTTAATGCGCCGCAACAGGCGTGGAATATGGATGCCTTGGCAGCGTTAGCTGCGATGTCACGGGCGAATTTCATGCGGGTATTTCAGCAAAAAATCGGTATAGCGCCGGGCAAATTCTTAACGCAACTGCGTTTGCAAGAAGCGGCGTTATTGTTAAATAAAACACAAAAAAATATTTTATCGGTGGCATTGGAGGTAGGCTATCAATCGGAAGCACACTTTAGTAAAGCCTTTAAAGCACTGTATGGCATGACCCCAAGTCAATATCGAAAGGCCGAACAGGTTTAGGCGATATTGGCGTTTTACGCTATAATGTATTCCATTGAGGCAACAGCGTGGTTGCCTTTTATTTTTAAGGAAAGAGGACATGTTAAATAAAATTTTTAGTTGGTTTGAGCATCGCTTGAATCCCTATCCCGATCAAGCGCCGAAAACACCGGATAAAGGGTTGTTCCGCTTTATTTGGTCGAGCATCGAAGGCATGAAAGGTTGGATTTTGCTGTTAGCCGTACTGACGATCGGCAACGGTGTGATGGAAGCCATGTTGTTCCAATTTATGGGCTTGTTGGTGGATTGGTTAGGGACTTATACCCCAGCAACCTTATGGCAGGAAAAAGGCCATTGGCTCATGGGGATGGGCGGCTTGTTGGTCTTTAGCATTATGTGGCTGTTTTTAGCCTCTGCAGTGCGTTTACAAACCTTACAAGGCGTGTTTCCGATGCGCCTGCGTTGGAATTTCCATCGTCTGATGTTGGGGCAAAGCTTGAGCTTCTACCAAGACGAATTTGCCGGCAGGGTGTCCGCCAAAGTCATGCAGACAGCTTTAGCAGTGCGTGATACAGTGCTGACCATCGCCGATATGTTAGTTTATGTGGTGGTGTATTTTGTCACCTCTGGCTTGGTGTTAGCCTCATTAGATAGTTGGTTCCTTGTGCCTTTCTTCATTTGGATTGTGCTGTTTATCACCATTTTGCGTTTGTTAATTCCCCGTCTTTCCAAAACGGCTCAACGTCAGGCAGATGCCCGTTCGTTGATGACGGGGCGAATCACCGATGCCTATTCCAATATTGCTACGGTGAAACTCTTTTCCCATGGTGATAGAGAAGCAAGTTATGCCAAACGTTCCATGGAAGAATTTATGGTCACGGTGCACGCCCAAATGCGTTTGGCGACGTCGTTAGACAGCTTAACCTACATCAATAATGTCGTGCTGATTTTAAGTACGGCAATCATTGGCGTTCTGCTATGGCAACAAAACCTCGTTGGCGTGGGTGCTATTGCCACTTCTACCGCCATGGCATTGCGCGTTCATGGCTTGTCCCGTTGGATTATGTGGGAATCAGCACGCTTGTTTGAAAATATCGGTACGGTCAATGATGGTATGAATACGCTAACTAAACCGCAGACTATTTTGGATAAGCCGAATTGCCTGCCATTAAAAGTGACGCAGGGTGAGATTAAATTCAATGACCTGAGCTTTGCCTACGATCCGGCAAAACCTTTGTTGAGTCATTTTAATTTAACCATTAAACCGGGTGAAAAAGTGGGCTTAATCGGACGTTCCGGCGCGGGTAAATCCACCATTGTGAATTTATTATTGCGTTTCTATGAAGCCCAGCATGGCTCCATTACCATTGATGGACAAAACGTGTTAGATGTCAGCCAAGAAAGCCTGCGTAGTCAAATTGGCTTGGTAACGCAAGATACGTCGTTATTGCATCGTTCCGTACGTGATAACATCGTGTACGGCAGACCGAGTGCGACTGAGCAGGAAATGTTGGATGCCGCCACACGTGCCGAAGCGGCGGATTTTATTCCGTTTTTAAGCGATGCACAGGGACGCAAGGGATATGATGCGCACGTTGGTGAACGTGGCGTGAAACTCTCCGGTGGGCAACGTCAGCGTATTGCCATCGCCCGCGTGATGTTAAAAGATGCGCCGATTTTGTTATTGGACGAAGCCACCAGCGCGTTAGATTCCGAAGTGGAAGCAGCGATCCAAGAAAGCCTAGATAAAATGATGGAAAACAAAACCGTTATCGCCATCGCGCACCGTTTATCTACCATTGCCGCGATGGATCGTCTGATTGTGTTGGATCACGGACAAATCGTGGAGCAAGGCACTCACGCTGAATTACTCGCTCAAAACGGTCTCTACGCCAAATTATGGCAACACCAAAGCGGTGG